>CAZSZS010000104.1:0-15687 GCA_964611275.1 uncultured Eubacteriales bacterium | reverse complement strand
GCCATTTTGCGGATATAAGAAGGATTGGTGCCGCAGCATCCTCCAATGATGTCTGCTCCGTTCTCAATTATTTTCCCAACATATTTTACATAGTCTTCAGAGTTTTGAGAGTATTTTAATATTCCTCCTGAGGTGACCTTTGGCTGTCCGGCATTTGCCTGAGCAATAACAGGGAGAGATGCGTTGTCTTTGATCATCCTGACCAGGTCGGCCATTTCCCTGCTGTCAAGAGTGCAGTTGGCTCCCAGTGCTGAAACAGGCCCTTTTTCAAGCTCTTTTACGCATCGAGAGACACTGTTTCCCATTTCCGTAAAGAATCCCCTTGGAGTGCTCTTAAATGTCATGGTAACGAAAAGAGGGAGCCCGCACGCTTTTCTGGCTCCGGTGAATGCGCAGACCGCTTCTTTGAGGTCGTACTGTGTCTCAATGAGAAGGAAATCCGCGCCGCCTTCGGAGAGGGCTTCTGCCTGAATAGAATAGGCGTCTATGAATTCATCTTCAGTGAAATCTCCGTACGGTTTGAGAAATTTTCCCGTAGGGCCCATGCTTCCCCCTACATATTTTCCATTGGGCTTGGTTTCACAGGCAAGTTCTGCCGCCTGTTTGTTGAGCTCACGGCATCTTTTTTCCATTCCAAAAGAGGCGAGTTTTATCTTGTTCCCTCCGAAGCTGTTTGTTAATACCGCATCAGAGCCCGCATCAAAATACCTTTTATGGATATTTTTTATGACATCAGGTTTTTCTATATTCCAGGCTTCCGGAGGGCCTCCGCCTGTAAAGCCTTTTTCGATAAGTTCTGTTCCCATGCCTCCGTCAAGAAGCACGGTCCTTTGTTTGGCAAGCTGTAAGATCGAAAGGCTCATAAAAATATTCCGTGAAGTGATAAAATAATAATCGTGGAATATTCAAATGTCAACAAACAGATATGATTACTAATGTTATTGCTAGCGAAGCGAAGCAATCTTGTCCGGTTACGTTTTACAATGAGATTGCTTCATCACTTCGTTCTTCGCAACAATTGGATTATGTGCGGATATTGTTATAAAATTATAGTCAGAATGAATGACAATAAACCTGAAATTCTCCTCCATATCTGCTGCGGTCCTGACTCGACCGCTGTGTATGAAAGACTAAATCTCAGGTATGAAGTCATCGGCTACTTTCACAATCCCAATATTTATCCTGAAGAAGAATACCATAAGAGAGGAGAAAACGCCCTGAAAGCAGGAAGAACATTGGGATTCAAGGTCATAGTGCCCGAATACCATCCGGAAGAATGGCTCAAAGCCGTCAGGGGGCTGGAAAAAGAACCGGAAGGAGGGAAGAGGTGCGAAAAGTGTTTCCGCCACAACCTTGAAGCCACAGCAAAAAAGGCGCTGGAAATGGGGATATCTGTTTTCACTACCACTTTGACCATATCTCCCCATAAATCATCGGATGCGATCTTTAAGGTCGGAAGAGGATTGGCGGAAGAATACGGAGTGATGTTTCTGGAGTCTGATTTTAAGAAAAAAGATGGATTCAGGCGCAGTGTGGAACTGTCCAGAGATATGGGGCTTTACAGGCAGAAATACTGCGGCTGTGTGTATTCCATGAAACAAACGGACAAAATCCAATGAACGATTTTCAAAGTCACTCGATCCATAAGAACTTCAGCAGGGCCTTTGCCATCGGCATTGGTTTGAATATCCTTTTTGTGGGAGTTGAGGTCATTTTCGGGTTGATGGCCAATTCTTCGGCTTTACTTGCTGACGCAGGTCATAATGCCAGTGATGTTTTGAGTTTGGTTTTTGCCTGGACAGCCGCATGGCTTGCCACTTTAAAACCAAAAGGAAAGTACACTTACGGACTGCGGCGGACGACTATCCTTGTATCTATATTGAACGCACTGATGCTCTTCGGTGTTGTTCTTGTTATTGGCTGGGATGCTTTAGGTAAGTTACAAGATCCTGAGCCGGTGGCAGGTACGACCATTATGATTGTGGCTGGTATCGGCGTGGTGATCAATACCCTCACATCCCTGCTTTTTCTCAAAGGCCAGAAGCATGATTTGAACATAAAAGGGGCTTTCATTCATATGGCTGCGGATGCGGGGGTGTCCTTGGGAGTTGTGATCGCAGGGCTGCTCATACAGCTCACAGGGAAGCATTGGATCGATCCGCTTGTGACCTTCTTGATCATTATAGTCATATTTTGGGGAACCTGGAGGTTGTTCATTGACTCCCTGAACCTGGCACTGGATGCGGTGCCCAGACACATTGATGCCAGCAAGGTGCGTCACTTCCTCTTATCAAAACAAGGGGTGAAAGACATACATGACCTGCACATTTGGGCTATTAGCACCACGCAGGTCGCTCTGACCGTCCACCTTGTCATGCCGCAGGGACATAAGGATGAATTCCTTCTGGAGTTAGAGAAGGAACTCAACCAAAAATTCGGGATCAGCCACACCACCTTTCAGATAGAGAACACGGAGGAAAAAGGGGACTGCTGCACTGACTGCGATTAAAAGTCAGGTGTGTGGAATGTTCATCCGGTCATTATGAACCGGAATCCCGTAAGGGCCGTCCACAAGCACAGCGATTTCCGGGTTTTCGCAGCCGCGGCTGCGGAGCTCGTTCATAGCCCATGAGACGGACTCCTCTGTAAGCTCTTTCAGAGAGGAGGAATCTGGGGACAATTTCCGCGCATCTTTTCCCGGAAGCCGGGAGAAATCCTGTCCCGGTATCTCAAATGAGCAGTAGAGCAGGTTCTCAAAAGGGATTTTTCGAAAAAGACGGGCCCACATCTGGGCTTCCCACTGTTCCGGTACGAATGCCCACGAAGGATTTGTGATCAGCTCCTCAAAGCCTTGAGCCCCTTTGTCGAGCAGAAGACGCAGCATCTTTTTATACAGGGGCCCCCCTACAGGGTCTGTATCCGTGTGATGGGAAGCCAGCACACAAAAGCCTTCGTCCTTTATGACCGAGGAGCACACGACCGCTGCTTTGGCGGTCTGATAATGATTGACCCCCACAAAACCGCTGTGGCTTATGACAAGGTCGTATTTTTTACGGACCGGAATGGACACATAATCATGGAGCTTTGCTACAGCCTTGAGGTGGGCTTTTTCCATATCTCCGGCAAAGACCCCTGTCAGCCTGTACTGGGAATCCAATGTGACATTAACGATCATATCACACCCGGCTGTCCGGGCGACTCTAAGAGCTTCTTCATGCACAGGGTTTCCTTCAAGCACCAAGTCCCTGGCCATAGGGGAGGCAAGAATGGGACCGCTGTGGAGAAGATAGGTAGAATCCTCTGCAATGATGCCTGGACAAATAGCTTTTCTGCCGCCTGAAACTCCGGCCATGAAATGGCTTTCCACAAGACCTGTGCAGATCTTTATATCACTCTGTATATAGAACCGGTTCAAATAGATCTTGCCCCCGAAGTCTGTTTCTCCCGCATACACAAGTTCGTCTTTATTCCTGGAGTCATGATTGATGATGCGGGCTCCTGATTCAAAGACCCGGGGGTCCAGAAATTCTCTGAGTTCCCGGTCACTCATAGCCCTGTGTACCCCAGTAGCCACAAGGATAAGTATCCGGGAGGCGGGAAGACCCGCTTCTGTCATTTGTTCGATAAGAGGAAACAGTATGCCCTGTTTTCCCCTATACGGTACGGGGCGCGTGTTATCTGATATGACTACAACAGCTTGAGCTTTGGGGTTGCTCATGAGTTTTTCCCGGATCAGGTCTTTAACAGAAGGAGTGCCTATGGGATGGGAGAGCGCTTTCTGGATCATTTCCAGAGGATCTTCCGGAAGCGTGACTTTTCCCATTTTGAGGATATCCGATTTTTTTGGCACCCGGAAGGTGAAGCCGGTTTTTCCCAGGTTAAAGTGTATGTTTTTCATTGTTTAAATAATATAGAAAAGCCGAATGAATTCCAAATAGTACGTGAAATTCTTTGAATTTTATATAAAATAAATAAACAGGCAGTGCCTATGAAGAGAAAGGGAAAAAAAATCGGCTTGATAGGAAGCATCACCCATGATGTGATCACTTTTGCTTCCGGGGAAAAAGACAGCGGACTGGGTGGAGTTCTTTATCCGGCCTCTGTATTGTGCGGGCTGGAAAAAGAGGTCTTTCTTACAGCCAATCTTGCAGAAGAACTCACGTCCCCGGTCACAGCGCTCCTCAAAGACTGGCCGACCATAAACCTTGAAGGGGTAAAAATGGTCCCGGGCAGAGGAAACCGGGTGAATCTTTTTTACAGGAGGGAAGGGGAAAGACAGGAGATCCTGGATTCAGTTGTGCCTCCTTTAGAGCCTGAGAGGGTCATAAACAGGCTGCCAGAAATGGATTTTCTCATTCTCTTGATGATTTCCGGTCTGGATATCACACTGGAGGGCTGGAACCGGGTAAAGGAAAAAGCCGAATGCCCTGTGTGGATGGATGTTCATTCTCTGTCGATGTCTCCTGAACTGGGAAAGGTCAGAAAATATATCCCTCTTCCTGATTGGCCGGAATGGGCAAAGGGGGTTGATTATTTACAGGCGAACAAACAGGAGGCGGCCTGTATGATGGGGTGCCCGGATAAGGATCCGGATGAAAAAGAGATCGCTGATTTCGGGAAATCGGTTCTTAAGAGGGGAGTCAGGGCTTTTATTGTGACTTTGGGAGAAGAAGGGATCCTGGTTTTGACCTCTGAAGGCACGAGAAAAATGAAGCCGGACCAATCCTCTGAGGTAAAGGATACGACAGGATGCGGGGATGTTTTTTGCGCGGCTGCCGCTTCCAGGCTGGAGGAAGGAAAAGATGTGTGGGATGCGGTCCGCTTCGGCCTTAAACTGGCTTCAACAGCCGTGGGAAAGGCCGGCATCCGGGAAACCTATAAAATGACACAGGAATTTAAGAACCAATAATCCATGTAAGAGGTCCTTATGAACATAAATACCGGAAAAAAAAAGATATTACTTATATCTGTTTCCATCCTTATGCTGCTTTTTCTGGCTGACTGCGCTCAGCAGGCCTTAAAGCCCGGCCTCACGCTTTCCCCGTCCGGCATGAGGTGGGTCGATAAGACAGTGAGGAAGATGACCATCGAGGAAAAAATCGGCCAGATGATAAGCTGCCGCTTTTCCGGCCATTTTTACAACAGGGAAAGCAGCACTATAAAGAGTCTGGAAGCTCTTATCGATAAACAAAAAGTAGGGGGATTGATTATTTTCGGAGGAGAGGTCTTTGAGGCAGCCTCTTTGATAAACGAGCTTCAGGAGAAATCCGAGATACCCCTTCTTATCGCCTCTGATCTGGAAAGAGGGCTGGGATGCCAGATCCAGGGCACCACTCTTTTTCCTCCGCTTATGTCCATAGGCGCTTCCGGCTCCGAGGAGCTGGCGTATAGCATGGGCAAGGTCACAGCCAAAGAGGCTAGAGCCGTGGGTATACATATCACCTATGCCCCGGTCGTGGATGTGAACATCAATCCGCAGAATCCTATTATAAACACCCGCTCCCTTGGAGAGGATCCCGGGCAGGTGAGCCGGCTGGCCGATGCTTATATCCGGGGCTGTCAGGAAAACGGGCTTATCGCCACAGCCAAGCATTTTCCGGGGCATGGAGATACGGATGTGGACTCTCATACAGAGCTTCCCTTGATAAATGCTGATTTGGAAAGACTGAATCGGGTTGAGCTTTATCCTTTTAAAAAAGCGGTCAAAGCCGGGGTAAAGGCTGTGATGACCGCCCATATCCATGTTCCGGCCCTCGACCCTTCACCACATATGCCGGCCACGCTCTCTCCGGTCATCATAAGCGAGCTTTTAAGGAAAAAGTGGGGCTTTAACGGACTCATCGTCACAGACGCCATGGAGATGGGAGGGATTACAGAGCTTTATTCCCCGGAGGAAGCAGCCATATTAGCGGTCAAGGCCGGCGTGGACTGCATTCTTCTTCCGCTTGAGACGAAAAAAGTCATAGATGCGCTGGTTGAGGAAGTGCGGACAGGAGGGATCAGCGAGAAAAGGATCGATGAATCCATACGGAGAATTTTAAAAGCCAAAGCAGAAATGGGTCTTCATAAAAACAAAGAGGTGGATATGGACGCTTTGACGCGGATACTGGCATCTGAGGACCATATTGAGCAGGCTGAAAAAGCTTTTGAAGCCTCTGTGACCTTAGTGAAAAACGAGAAGAATATCGTGCCCATATCCGGTGAAGATAAAAAAATTGCGGTCTTTTCCCTGAGCAGTGACAAAGGAGATTTTTTTGCAGGACAGGTTTTTACAGAAGAAGTCAAAAAGAGATATCCGGAGACCATGGATTTTTATGCGGATGCGTTGACCGGAGATGAATTCATCAGGCAGGCAGTGGAAGAGTCAAAGGAAGCTGACCTCCGCATCATCACACTTTTTTCCAGATTGTATTCTGGGAAGGGGAGTGTGGGTCTTAACCAAAGACACATTGCCCTTATAAACGAGTTAGCCGGAGATGAGGTCCCGTTGATCGTGATATCGTTCGGCAGCCCTTATTTCATAAAGCATTTTCCGGATGTGGATGCCTCTATCTGTGCGTACCGAAAGGCGGATCCCGCTCAGAGGGCGGCAGCCAGAGCTTTATTCGGTGAGATCGGTTTTAAGGGCCGGCTGCCCGTATCGATACCGGACCTTTATCCTGTGGGACACGGGATTATCATGGATAAAAAAAATTTGAAGGAAGGAAATAAATGAGAGAAGCTTTAGTATGCGGAGCCGGAGGTTTTATAGGGAGTCACCTGGTCAAAAAACTCAAGAAAATGGATTACTGGGTAAGAGGCGTAGACCTTAAAAAACCCGAATTTTCGGAAACAGAAGCGGATGAGTTCATCCAGATCGACCTCAGAGAGCAGGAAAACTGTGAGAGAGCGGTTCTTTCGCGGAAAGGCAGGCCTTTTGATGAGGTCTACCAGTTAGCGGCTGATATGGGAGGCATGGGGTTCATTCATTCCGCAGAGTGTGAGATCATGCGAAACAGTGCTTTGATCAACATACATATGATCCATTCAAGCGCCAAAGCCGGAGTAAAAAGGTATTTTTTCTCATCCTCTGCGTGTGTTTACAGGGATATGGAACCGGGTGAGCCCGAGCTTTCCGAGGAAGAAGCCTACCCGGCTTTACCGGACAATGAATACGGATGGGAAAAGCTCTATGCAGAGCGCATGGCCATGGCGTATGCGCGAAAGTATGACATCAAAGTCAGGCTGGCGCGATTCCAGAACTGCTACGGCCCAGAAGGCACATGGCAGGGCGGAAGAGAAAAGGCTCCTGCGGCTTTGTGCCGGAAGATCGCAGAAGCAGCGGACGGCGGGGAGATCGAAGTCTGGGGAGACGGGAAAGCCATGAGAGCCTATACGTACATAGATGATATGGTGGAAGGGATCTATTTGCTCATGCATTCAGACCTTGAGAACGGGGTCAATATCGGACGCCGGGAGTATGTGTCTGTGGATGAACTGGTAAAGACCATTGCCGGTGTGGCGGGTAAAGATATCAAGATAAAACACGTCAAAGGCCCTGTGGGAGTCCAGGCAAGAAGTTTTACCAAAAAGAGGATCAGCTCTATCGGATGGAAATCAAGATACTCGCTCAGAGAGGGGATCGGGCACACCTATCCCTGGGTAAAAGCCCAGGTGGAACAAGCACTGGAAAAATAAAAGCTAATCGTATAGATTATTAATCGGAGGAGATAATGAAAAAAAACATGGGTGCGCTTGACCGTATTATACGGACTATCCTGGCTGTGGTCGTTATTGTGCTTTACTTCATAAAGCAGATAAGCGGAACCGCTGCCATCATTTTGGGGATTATCGCTCTTGTCTTTTTGCTGACGAGCCTTATTGGATTCTGTCCGCTCTATGTTCCATTAAAAATTTCGACCCTGAAAAAAGAAAAAAGCAAAGAGTGAAAAGCTTTTGGCAGTCTGGGATTACCTGATCTTATCCGCTTCCAATAAAAAGCAGGCGGATTCTTACACAGCTCAAGTAAAATTAAGAGAAGACCTGGATCGTTTCCGCGGATTCAGAAACATACTTATCGTTCCTGATCCGGAGGGAAAGCGTGTGGGAAGTGCAGGAAGTACGGTCCAGTGTCTTATGAAAGTGGTTGAGAAGGAGGGAGGCCTCTCTGAGGAAGCTCTTAAAGGCTTAAGGATTTTGATTATTCATGCCGGCGGAGATTCAAAAAGGCTTCCTCCTTACAGTACATGCGGCAAGATATTTATGCCTATCTCAGCCGAAAAAGAGGACCTGGCGGGAGATACCATCTTTGACAGAATCTTGAGTGTTTATAAGAACCTCCCTGAACCGGATTCAATAAAAGGCCAGGTCACAGTCACATCAGGAGATGTTATCCTTGACTTTGACCCTGAAGAGGCTTTTTTCTACGCAGAGGGGATAACAGGCCTGGGGTGTCTGGCAGATCCTGAGACAACGAAAAATCACGGTGTTTTCTGCCCCGCTGAGGACAGAAAAGAAGTAAGGCGCTTCCTTCAAAAACCCTCTGTGGCAAAGCAAAAAAGACAGGGCGCCCTGGACAGAAGGGGGAAGTCCATACTGGATATCGGTATCACAAATATTGATACAAGCTCTGCAGGAAGACTGTTTGACCTTTTTGGAGTTCAAGCGGATTCTAGAGGGAACATGCAGTGGTCTGGTCCGCTATCACAGGCGGTCATGGAAAAAGGTGTTGACCTTTATAGAGAAATTGCCTGTGCTCTGGGTTCAGAAGTTGATTTTCCTTCCTACGTTGAGGAAGTAAGAGAAGCCGGTTCAACTCTTTCGGAAGAAGTCCTTGAAAGCATATTTGATGCTGTGTCCGGGATTCTGTTCTCTGTGCACATTGTGCCGGAATGCGGGTTTTATCATTTTGGGAATCTAAAGCATATCATTGAGAGCACCCTGGGAGCTGTCAAAGCGCACAGCGGCCTGCACGTCGCAGACAAAGTGATAAGCATCAATAATGTTTTAAGAGATGAAAACTTTGTATCAGGTAAAGAATCCTGGGTCGAGGGATGCCGGATAAAGGCGAAGCTTACTCTAGGCGGAAGAAATATCGTTGTAGGATTAGATTTGGATGAGGAGCTGGCACTTCCGGAAAATGCATGTCTTGATATCGTTCCCGGGAAAACCAGAAGTGGTAAAAAAGTGTTTTTTATCCGCTTATACAGCAGTGAGGATGACTTTAAGACTTCTGATCTAAAGAGGATCACAGTGTGCGGTCTCTCTTTGAGGGAATGGCTCAGGGAAACCGGGGGAGAGGAGAAGGACTTGTGGGAGGAGAAAAGGCAGGAAAAAACCCTGTGGAATGCCCATCTGTTTCCTGCTGTGGAGAAAGCAGAGGAGTATAAGGGCTGGCTGTGGATGTATGACCCGAAAAAAGCCGCATCAAAGCAGAAAAAAGCCTGGTTAGAGGGAGAAAGATACAGTTTGAAGGATATGGCCCTCTTATCGGATCCTGAGGCATTCCAGAAAAGGAGGCTGTATAACAGGATGGAGAGGATGTCCGGTTCACTGGGAGAGCTGTTTGCTTCGGAATCGGATTTTTCAGCAAAAGAATTGTCCTATATTATTGATATTAAAGAGGTTATAGAGATTTCAGAATGGTTTTCAGGCATTCTTAGCAAAGCCTATGATTTTTATCACGGGAAGAGGGGAGAGGAGGGTCTTGAAAAGCTTCATGTTTCCAGAATTTTTCATACTCTCGGCTCAGCTGTCTTGATGTCCCAAGAAAAGAAAAAGATAACAGATGCCCTCATAAAGGCTTTGAGCGATTTAAGCGAAGATAAAAGAAAATGGCTGGATTTTATAGGGCTTAATGTTGGTCCATCCGCAAATATTAAGGATTGGGCAGAGAGGGCTAAAGAATCCGCTTTTTCTAATCTGCGCAATACTATTGTATTGAGCAAGAGTATGCCGGATGATTATCCGAAAAATTCACTGAGAAGTGATGAGATCATCTGGGCAAGAGCGCCTGCCAGGCTGGATCTTGTTGGGGGATGGACGGACACGCCCCCATATTCCCTTGAAAAGGGCGGTTGTGTGATCAATGCAGCTGTTAATCTGAACGGACAGCCTCCTATACATGTATATGCCCGGGTATCGGAGAGACCCTATATCAAGATAAATTCCATAGACCATGGGGAAAGCGTAAAAATAGAATTCCTTGAGGACCTTCTTGATTACAAAACACCTTCCAGCAAATTCGGCCTTGCCAAAGCAGCGCTCGTGCTGTGCGGTTTTTCTCCTGAGAGATCTTACTGGCCGAAAAGGGTCCATAATTTACAGGACATGCTGCATTTTTTTGGGGGCGGCATTGAACTGACCACGCTGGCAGCCATTCCGAGCGGAAGCGGCCTTGGAACTTCGAGCATTATGGGAGCAGCCCTGGTTTCGGCCATATACAGGATGACAGGGAAGACCGTCAGTAGAAGAGAGCTGTTTTACAGGGTTTTGCAGTTGGAACAGGAACTAACGACAGGAGGCGGATGGCAGGATCAGGTCGGAGGGTCCATAGAAGGAGTGAAAAGCATAACCACTGAGCCGGGATTGATGCCTGATCCAAAAATCCAATCCATCCATCCTGATGTCATGGATCCGGATAAAAATGGAGGACAGACTCTGCTTTTTTATACAGGTATTAGAAGGCTTGCAAAGAATATCCTTCAAAATATTGTAGGAAATTACCTTGACCGTGACCATAGAACCGTTATGACCCTTCATCATATTCACCGGTTTCCATCCTATTTATCAGAGGTATTTCTCACAAATGACATGCAAAAATTCGGCGAAGCTTTGAGCCGGGGATGGGAGCTGAAAAAAGAGATCGATCCAGAATCGACTAATGAACAGATTGAAAAAATGATACGGATCTTTGAACCTTATTTATCAGGGGCGACCATGCTGGGAGCCGGAGGGGGAGGGTTTATTCTCTTTGTGTGCAAATCAGCCAGAGATGCGCTGCTGTGCAGGGAAGAATTGAAAAAGAATCCACCTAATGAGAGGGCGCGGTTTTTTGATTTCAGCATAAATCATGAGGGACTTGTGGTGACGACCTGCTGAAAGGCAGCAAATGTCGGCATGCCGACATTAAGAAAAAGCAAAAATACTCGATTTTTTAAATTAAATTTGAGTTTCATCATTTTTTTCTTGAAAAAGGAAATTATATAATATATTTTCATAAGTGAAACAATGACAGGAATTCTCAATTGATCATAACCATTGCTAACCAAAAAGGCGGAGTAGGGAAGACAACAACCGCATTAAATGTGGCTGCTGGCCTGGCTTTCCAGGGGAAAAACACCTTACTTGTCGATACAGACCCTCAGGCAAACTGTACGATATCTCTTATAAAAGAAATAGATAAAGAAGCAAAATCATTATACGATGTGATGGTAAAAAACAATGTTACAATTGACGAGGTCATTGTAAAATCGACGGTGCCGGGCCTGGATATCGCCATATCAAAAATATCCATGGCCAAATTAGAACCTTCTTTGTTAGGGGAGATAGACGCGCATTTCAGATTAAGGGATATTTTAGAAACGATAAAGGGAAAATACAGCTATATTATCATTGATACGCCTCCCACATTGGGTCTTATTACCATAAATGCTCTGGTAGCTGCGGATGGCGTGATCATTCCCATCCAATCATCGTATTTATGCCTTGAAGGAACAGATGATCTGTTGGAAACCATTGAAAAAGTAAAAAAAGTGGCCAACACAGGCATTGAAATATTAGGGGTACTGATCACTTTGTTCGATAAAAGAACGAATTTATCAAAAGACGTGGCAAAAAGAATAAAAAGTGTCTTTGGTGATAAAGTTTTTAAGAGCGTGATATCAAAAAGTGTTAAATTAGAAGAAAGTCCTGCATACAGAGAATCGATTTTTACATTTGCCCCAAGGTCAGTGGGATCTATCCAATATAAAAAAGTAGCCAGGGAGATTATGAACCGTGAAAAAAAGAACTAAAAAAACCGGGCTTCCTGAGTCAGTTGGAATGAGGCATGATGACCATTTTGTGGATTTGATTTCAAGCAGATCACCGGAGACAAGAATAAGGCAAATCAGCATGAATGAAATAGCTCCTAATCCTCATCAGGCAAGGAGTGAATTAGGAGAAATGCGCGATCTGATAAATTCAATAAAAGAAAAAGGGGTTCTGGAGCCAATATTGGTAAGGCCTAAAAACGGAGATTATGAAATCATTGCAGGAGAAAGAAGATACATGGCTTCAAAAAGGATCGGATTAAGTGAGATCCCTTGTATCGTAATGAATGTCAATGACATGGAAGCTATGGAAATATCACTTATAGAGAATTTACAGAGATTAGACCTGGATGTATTTGAAGAAGCTGATGGATTGAGGTATTTAGCTGAGAATTACGGATACAATCATGAACAAATATCAAAAAAGCTGGGAAAAGCACGTTCTACGGTTACGGAAATAATAAGCATAAGCCGAATTCCGGAAAATATAAGAAAGATATGCAGTGATTATGGAATTATGAGCAGATCAACGCTAATTGAGATATCAAAGCAAAAAACAAGTGAAGATATGGAAAGACTCATAAACGCTATTAAAGAACGAGAGTTAAGACGTGAAGATACGAGAAAATTATCAAAAGAAATAAAAGGCGAAAAAAGAAGACATATAAAAAGGTATATTTACAATTATGAGCCTGAGGGCAAAAAAGAATGCAGAGTAAGAATCGAATTTAAAAAACAGAGAGTAAGAAAAGAAGAGATAATAAAGATACTTGAAATGATGCTAGAGAAACTAAGAAGGAACTCGGAATAAAAGAAAAATAAAATAGTTGACATAATATACCTTATGCGACACAATATTTCCCATAAAGATAAATCACTGATAACAAAGGGGTTATGAGTTTTCACATGCTGTGGATATTTTTTTCGCTGTTATTTGCTCTGTTTTTGTGCAGTTGTGGAAAAGATTTAGAGTTTTAATTCTTTGTTTTGCTTTTTATATATAATTTTCTATTCTCAGATATATTTCTTTCCAATGAATCAATTCTTTTTAATACAGTATCAAAATTTATATTTCTTTCTAAAGTGTTTCTAATGTATTGATTTAAACTCATATTTTCCTTCTCAGCATTTTTTGATAATTCCATGTGAAGTCTAGGAGGAACACGAAGCAAAAATTTTCCACTGAATTCATCCTCTGATACAGGTTCAGGTATATCTAATCCTTTTTCATATGAAACTTCGATCCAGAGCCGTCTTGCCTCATCCAGACTTTTCATGGCAGCATCAATGGTTTCCCCATGAGCTCCGCAGCCTGTTAGGTCAGGAATTTCAGCCACAAAATATGTTTTACCATCATCAATTTCTTTATTTATCATAATTGGATAGTCTAGACTTAAGTAATATGAAAGATCTTTTTTCATTTTTCCTTCCCCTCATTATTAATAATTATGCCTGCTTCCGTTTACATGACATTTTAATATTTATTTACATGATGCATATGCATTATTGATACCACCGGTAGTATCATTTGTCAAGAGCTATTAATTTTCATAGCAAAAAAATCTCTTCCTAATTGAGTTCCATCATATGATATATAACGATGTATAGTGTGAATGATTCTCATTCTACTTGAAATTTAATAGAATAATCCGCATTCTCATCAAATCCATATTTCCTTAAAAACGCAGGAATTTGGCTATAGCTCTCATCCACATAGTCTGCCAGTTTTTCTTTGGTGATTTTCCCTGAGAGGAATACTTTGATCGCTAGAGACATATACCTGGCCGAAAGATGAGGCTTTGTGGTTTCAGCCCATTGGGAATGTCGGTATTTTTTATCAAAGTCTTGGATATCTCTGTTTTCGAGGTCCTCTTGAATGTTTTCTTTATCCAAAAGGCTAAGATTTCTTAATCTTATAAGCAGCGCTTCAAGAGGAACATTAAAATCCCGGGAAATATAGACCAGATCAAGATACGAAACTGACTTTTCATCGTCATTACGCCTCTCAAACTCATATCTGAGCTCTTTTTCCGGAAGAAGAAGCGCCGCAGCAAAGGAACTAGCTAATTTTTCAACTCGGCTGCTCTCCCCTATTTTTTGATTCTGATAGATTTCCTCATGAGAAAAGAGGTCCCAGGTCAAAAGATAAAAAAACTCGCAGCACAGGTCAAAAGAGCGCCTCCAGGGGGCATTGTTTTCATTGATGAGAGCTGCCATTCCAGAGTTGGGGTCCATAATGCATCCTTCTGAGATATCGGATGCCATAGGCAGATAAATGACCTTAATGCCTATATTTTTCTCTAGGACTTGAGTTAAAGAACAAGCTGGCCGGGCTCCTAAATTCAGAAGATTGGCATAATAAGAAGCCAGCTCTTCAACATATTTAATCCTATTCTTTGAAAGAAGTTCATGTTTATTAATTTTAAATTCAATTTTTTTATATCCGTTCTCATTTTCTCCAAGAAGTTCTAAAAGTTTTTGATAACTCTGACATATTAAAAGAAATTTTCGTTCTATAAGATCTTTCTGAGTGCTTTCCTCCGGACTTTTCCAGAGAATTCGCCCCTTTTTCTGTGACTCTTCCAGATTCAAGAAATGATCAATGTCTCTGCCGTAAATCTCAGCTAATTTGGCCAGTTCCCAAGCCTTGACCTCCCTCTCCCCTACTTCAATGCTGCTCAAGGTCTGATAATGATTGAAATTCAATTTTTTGGATACTTCCACCAAGGTCAAATCCAGAGATTCTCTTTCCTTCCTTAACAATTCCCCCAACTTCTTCTGATAATCCATGTTCCTATGATGTCAATATATAATATAATATTATAAATAACAATAAAACATAATAATAAATATATTAAAATATTATATTTAATGGTCTCTCACATCCCTGATAAAGGACAGGTTTTGTCACGAGTGTGATAATTTTCCATGCGAGCGTTTTCAGCCTTATGCTGATAAAGCGCATTTTCCGCACAATATGAAGATGTACCAGCTGTGTATGATGAAGAAACTCGGCTTTGAAGCATGGGCAGAAGAAGAAGCAGCGAAAATTTGGGATACCTATCGCAAGAAACCATTCAGTTTCGATAATATCCTCTATTGAATCCGGCGCTTCGGCGGTAAGTATCCTGAGGATCTGTTTAAGATCGCTGCGGGTTTTAACCGCTGGGCTCTTCGCGTGGCTGCCTATGCAGGATTTATGACCGACGAGTATCCTCCCTTCCGGTTGTGGGAGTTAGATGCTCAAATCGTCCACTTCATGTGGTATCGCTTCACCACTTGATATCCTTCTTCGTCTTCCTCAACGGTGTAAAGTTTCCCTTGTTTAATGACTAAGGGTCGATCAAATATGGGCACTCGCGCAAGGTACCGTCCCCCGGGGTCAAAAATGTCATAATAATCCATTCCCTCTCCGGCTTCTTCATAAGTTCGAACAAAGATTCTCCCTATCGAGTCAACGAGAAAAGAAGAAAAAGGCGGATAATGATCGGGAAACTCCAGTTTATATCCCTCAGGAACTCCTCCATCTGATTCCGGGAATCTTTCTTCTGTTAATCTTTTTTTATCTTCATTCGATACCGGACGAGGCGTGTAATCAGTGATGATTTTTTTTACCAAATCACCTTTTTGATTCATGAAACAAAGCTCATAATCTTCACTGTATCCCGTAAGGATT
>CAZSZS010000103.1:0-34112 GCA_964611275.1 uncultured Eubacteriales bacterium | reverse complement strand
CCACTCCGCATCAAAATATTTTTCTAATTCTTGAACAGCCTTCTTCATTAGATCTTTGTTTAATTTTTCATCATGATGTTCAGAAACAACAGCCATCTCCCTTTCTTTTACTGCATTGGTTAAGCGTTCCGCATCCAAGATTATTTTTTCTCTTTGTCTTTGTTGTTTCCATATATCACTGATACGGGTGATCAAATGTATGAATCCCATCATTCCGTGCTTATCTTCTGGTGGAAAATAAGTTCCTCCAAAAAAAGGCTTGAGATCAGGGGTTAAAAAAACGGTGAGCGGCCATCCTCCTTTCCCAGATAAAGCCACCACTGCTGACATGTATATATCATCTATGTCGGGTCTTTCTTCCCTGTCAACTTTTATGGAGATAAAATTCTTGTTGAGAATATGCGCAATTTCGTTGTTTTTGAACGATTCTTTCTCCATTACGTGACACCAATGGCAGGAAGAATAGCCGATGGATAGAAATATGGGTTTGTTTTCTTTTTTAGCTCTTGAAATGGTTTGTTCATCCCAGGGATTCCATTGGACAGGGTTGTGAGCATGCTGGAGAAGATAGGGACTGGTCTCATTGATAAGTTTATTGGTGTATTTGTGTTTTTTTGTCATCTTTTTACTGGCTATCATACTTGGGGTTTGCTATCCAGTCAATCTTGCTGTCAAAGATTAAAATTTATTCATTTTAATTTAACATGCAATTAATTTTAAGTGTGTATCATAATAGTGATGAAGAGCTTACATCATGAGGGCGTGTGCTCTAGATGTTAAAGGAGAAATGAATGATAAAAGCTAAAAATCATTGGATTCTGTTTCTGTTTATTGGTTTCGCTTTCTGTTCCTCATATGCCCATTCTCAAGAAGTGCAGGTGAATGTGGATGATTTAAAAAAGGATGCGCCAAAGGTCTTTATTGATTGCCACCGGTGTGATATCGATTATATTAGAGAAGAAATCGGATTTGTTAATTATGTCTGGGACAGAAAAGAAGCGGATGTGCATGTTCTTGTTACAACCCAGTCAACAGGAGGAGGAGGGCAAGAATACACACTCAGATTTATAGGTTTGGGGGATTACGAGGATTTACAGAATACACTGATGTATTTTTCTGACAGTATTGAGACGGATGATGAACTGAGAAAAGGCCTTGTTCAGACATTAAAATTGGGATTGGCTCCTTATGTGTCTCAAACACCTTTATGCGATATGATAACAGTGGATATGGCGCAAAAGGCCGCGCCGACCGCAGTGGAAGACAAATGGGATTTTTGGGTGTTTAGTTTAGGTGTTTTTAGTTGGATGGAAGGAGAATCTAAGAGAAGCGCTATTTCTTTATCTGGGAATATATCGGCAAACAGGATCACCCCCCAGTCAAAATTAAGGATGGGTTTGGACCTTGATTATGACAGAGATAATTATGAATTAGATGGTGAAATGTACCACAGTACCGGGACGAGGAATGACTTTGACAGCCTTTATGTGAAAAGCATCAATGAGCACTGGTCCGTTGGGGGATGGGTATCCGTGTCCCAATCAACGTATAACAATGTAGAGTTAGCTTATTCCGTACATCCGGCTGTTGAGTATAATTTTTTCCCCTATTCTGAGTCTACCCGGAGGCAGCTCCGGTTGCTTTATAAAATCGGATACAATTATTTCGACTATTTTGAGGAGACTATTTATAACAAAATGTCTAACCGCTTATGGAACCAAGCCCTTTCTTTGGAGCTGGAACTCAATGAGCCCTGGGGGACAGCTGAAGTGGGGCTGGAAGGCTCTCATTATTTTTATGACCTTAAAAAAAACAGACTGACTCTTGATGCAGAAATGAGGGTCCGGATTTTCAAAGGATTGAGCTTTGACATAGAGGCGAATTATTCCATCGTCCATGACCAGCTTTCTTTGGCCATGGGAGATGCCACACTGGAAGAAATTCTCCTCGAGCGCAGAGAGCTGGCTTCTGAATATGACTATCGTTTTGAAATCGGATTGGATTACAGTTTCGGCTCTATTTTCAGCAATGTGGTCAATCCCAGATTCGGAAACAGAAGGTACTATTGATGCCTTGGATAGGGTCTCCGAGGCAATGGTCCTTTAATATGAATAGGTCAGGGTAATGGAATTAAGCTGAAAAAAGTGTCATAATGAAGAAAAAAAAGATGAGAATACTGGTAGTTGAAGACGATATCAAGCTGTCTGCTTTTTTGAAAAAAGGCTTGGAGGAAGAGCAGTTTGCTGTGGATGTGTGCCGCAATGGATCTGATGCGCTTTATTTCGTACAGGTCAATGACTATGATGTGATCATCCTGGATATCATGCTTCCAGGGAAGGACGGTCTCACGATCTGTAAAGAAATAAGAGAAGAGTCAATCAGCACTCCCATTATCATGCTGACAGCTAAAGATACGGTTGAAGACAAGATCAGCGGTCTTTCTGAAGGCGCGGATGACTACCTGACAAAGCCTTTTTCTTTTGCAGAGCTGCTGGCAAGGATAAAAGCCCTTTTAAGAAGGAACCAGGATTATAAGGTCAAAATCCTGAAAGTCAAAGACCTTGAGCTCGATCCATGGAAGAGAAAGGTCACAAAGAAAGGAAAAGAAATATCATTGACTGGCAAAGAGTATGCGTTACTGGAATATTTGATGCGCAGTAAAGGCCGGATCGTATCCCAGTCAATGATCATAGAGCATGTCTGGGATATGAATTATGATGGGCTGAGCAATGTGGTCAATGTGTATATCAACCATTTAAGAAAGAAAATAGAAAGAGATGATGGAGAAAAAATCATACACACAGTAAGGGGATACGGGTATAGAATCGATGAAGATAAAAAAGACTAAGTCCCTCATTTTCAAACTCACGATCTGGTATGTTGTTTTTCTGGCTATTATCATCGTGATTATCGGGGGCTTTATTTTCAGGAGTTATCGAAGCGGCCTTATTAATGAAATTGATCATACGTTGGCAGAGATAGCGGACGAACTGGATGATACTTACTGGAACCACAGAAAAGTGTCTTTAGAGGAAGCTGTGGAAATGGCGGAGAAAGAATTCCTTCATTATCAACCCTATATTTTGATAGCGAAGATTTCTCTTAAAAAAGATGATTTTTTAGAAAAAGTGATCCATACAGGAGACACTTATGATGAAAATTTTGTTTTAAGCCGGAAGCTTTACTGCAAAGCCGATAAATCAGCTTTGAATCCGCTCTATGTGACTTTGGAAAAAAGAGAAATTCCCGCATCGCCCTTAAGGTTCATTCTCTTTCCTATCAGAGATAATCACATTCTTCAGATCGGATTATCTTTACAGGCTGTTTATTCCAAGATGGGCAGGGTCCTGATAATCATTGCTTTTTCTGGTATTCTGTTATTAATGCTTGCGTCAGCGGGCGGGAATTTTGTTATAAGAAAAGCTCTCCAGCCTGTTGTCAATGTGGCTCAGACAGCGAACCAGATCACCACAGATGACCTTTCTCACCGAATTGAGGCGAAAAAGCGTCAAGATGAAATCGGGGTACTGGTCGATACATTCAATGACATGATCTCAAGGCTTGATACTTCTGTGAAGAAGATCAAGCAGTTCTCAGGTGATGTTTCGCACGAGCTCAGAACTCCTTTGACAAATATAAGAGGAGAGGTCGAAGTCATTATGAGAAAAAACAGAGACCGGGATGAATACAAGAAGACTCTGAAAAGCGTTTTGGAAGAAACCTGCCATATGGAAAAGATAATAGATGACCTGCTCCTTCTTTCCAGAACCGAAGCTTTAACAAAAGATAATCTAAATGAAAAGGTCCAGCTGGATGAGGTCTTGTTGGATGTGTATGAAAGATACGAACGGAATGCCCATAAGAAAAACATAGGTATAAACATGAAAAAGATAATCCCTTTGGTCATAAAGGGTCAGAAAGCGCTTCTGGGACGTATGTTTTCAAACTTGATCGACAACGCCATAAGATACACCAAAAGCGGAGGAAACATAGAGATTTCTCTTGACAAAGAAGGCGATAAAGCGGTTTTAATCATATCTGATACGGGAATAGGTGTTCCCGAAGAGGCCATTCCCTTTATTTTTGACCGGTTTTATGTTGTAGATAAATCACGGTCAAAAGACAGCGGAGGGATCGGATTAGGGCTTTCCATAATAAAAAGAGTCGTTGATATCCATGGAGCGGACATCAATGTCCGCAGCAAAGTGGATGAAGGAACGGAATTTGAGATCAAATTCCCGTTATCTTAGGTACAAATGGCAAGACAAAAACGAAAACAGCATTATACCCCAGGTTTAGCCTGGTCCATCACGTTGAATCAAATAGAAGAGTACTGCGCTATTTTATAATTCTTGACTGCAAGATGTTTTTGATTTATGTTGTTTTCAATAAATATGCATTGCATATTGTTTGTTTTCATAAGAAGGGAATCTTTATCAAATAATTGAGGGAACCGCTATGTCTAAAATGCAGAGACGTGAATTTTTAAGAGCAGCAGGCCTGAGCAGTTTAGCTTTGATGTTTCCAGCTTGCAGGACGAACGTTTCAAACTCCAGCAAAACCAATGTTTTATTTGTCTCAATAGATGACCTCAACGACTGGATTGAGCCTCTTGGTGGACATCCGCAAGCAAAAACACCAAACCTGGAACGCTTCGCCCGCCAGAGTATGCTTTTTACTCATGCCTACTGTGCCAGTCCTGCCTGCAATCCTTCCCGAACCGCAATAATGACAGGTCTTGCTCCCTACCATTCCGGAGTGTATTCCAACTACCAGGATTGGCGCGATATCATCAAAAATCAAACTTCTCTGGGTGCAGCTTTTAGGGAACATGGCTATTATTCAGCCGGAGCCGGTAAAATTTTCCATTATTTCATGGTGGATCCAAACTGTTGGGATGAGTACTGGCCGTCTATTGAAAAAGAGATGCCGGATGAATATCTGCCTCCCGGCAAAAGACCGGTTAATATGCCTGAATTTGAGAACATGTACAAAATGTTTGACTGGATGCCGGTGGATATTGACGACCCAATGATGGGGGATTTCAAGAGCGTGGCTTATGTTTCCAAACAGCTCCGGCGCGAACATGAAAAACCATTTTTCCTGGCATGTGGGATTTATCGGCCCCATCTCCCCTGGTATGTGCCTCGTAAATATTTCGATATGTTTCCGTTGGAATCCGTCAAGCTTCCGCTTGTTTTGGAGAATGACCTTGATGACCTCAGTGATCGGATCAAAGATATTGCTCACCGTGCTGGCAACTATCACCGTCATGTTCTGGAAGCCGGTCAATGGAAAAATGCAGTGCGGGGCTATTTAGCCTCGATCGCCTTTGCTGACACCATGCTGGGAAAGCTTCTTGAAGCTCTGGAAAACAGCCGTTATGCTGATAACACCATTGTCATCATCTGGTCTGACCATGGATGGCAGCTCGGCGAAAAAGAACATTGGAGAAAATTTGCTTTATGGGAGAATGTGCTGCGGTCAGTGCTGATGATAAAAGTTCCTCGAGGAACTTCCAGTTTGCCCAAGGGGACAAAAAAAGGCCTGCGATGCGATCGGATTGTTTCTCTTCAGGATATATATCCGACCCTTAATGAATTGTGCGGATTCCCTCCTCGGGACGACATAGATGGCCGCAGTTTGGTTCCGCTTCTCAAAAACCCTGCGGCAGCATGGAGTCATCCTGCTATTTCCACCTACGATTACGGCGAGTTTTCCATCCGTTCGGAAAGATGGCGCTACACGGTTTACATAGACGGCAGCGAAGAATTGTATGACCATTCCAAAGATTCTGAGGAATGGGCGAACTTGGCTGAAGATACCCAATATGAAGAAATAAAACAGGAATTGAGACGTTATATCCCCGAGAATCCCGCGCCACTTGTTAAGACTTCATTGAAGCTGATGCCTCATCATACTCCACCGTTCAAGTCAAAAGAGGAATATTTCGACTGGCTGAAACATAGCAAAGATTACAAGTACTTGATCGATAAATATTGGGAATAGAACAAAAAGGCAGCCGATTCGTTTTTTTCTCTTTTTTAATCTGTAGGAAAAACGTTTGATATCAAAGTCAGCTTTTATTCCAGAATAAACAGCCTTCACTACAGCCCAGCGCAGCCAGCGGTTCCCTTCCTTTACAATCTTGCTATGACAGGTCCTCCTCTCTGTGCTGTAATTAGCCACCTTTCCGGATCTGAGGTTTTTTCCCATATCATCCATCAAAGTGGTGAGGATTGCTTATGTTGGTCAATTCCAATATAATCCATTCGTGCACCTCCTAAGTTTATTATTTGACGCTGCGGGTGGTCTATCATGCTTTCGACTCCCGCAAGAGGTGCATCACATCATCATGTTACCTGTCTTTTTATTCGTTAAGTGAAATCCAGTGAATTTTTTGGTGAACAATGTCGTATATGTAGTGGAGAAAAAAAATGGCAAACATACTTTTGGTGCTGTCTATCGTTTTCGTGGGTATATTTGTTATCTTTTCAGTCATGATCGTTAACGAAGTTTCCAAGCGGGGAGTCAAAATCAACTATTTTCTGTTGAGATTGTACGTCATCAAATACATTCATCAGTACAAAAAAATCACAAAGCAGGAAACCGGCAGTATCGGCCCTCTGTACTATCCCTGCATCATCTCTATCAACCTGGCATGGGTTTGCGCCATCGCAGGCTTATTGCTGAAGTAAATCCCATCTTCCCTTGATTGACCGAATTCCCCTCATGTGGTATAGATAAAACCATGGGCGATAACAATGCGATGGTGGACAAGACTATCAAACACTACAAGGTTGACGAATTCATTGGAAAAGGCGGCATGGGTGTCGTCTACCGTGCCCAAGACACGAAGTTGAACCGGCCTGTTGCCCTTAAAATGCTCAAAGATGATATGACTGCTGATCCGGAAAGGCTGAAACGCTTCATTCAGGAAGCACGCGCTGCTGCCGCCATCACCCATCCTGCGATCGCTCAAGTCTATGACATCGACACAGTGGATGAGAAGACTTTCATCGTGATGGAGTTTATCGAGGGACAGACCATCGGCAAGTTGATCGCAAACAAGGAAATGGATTTGATTGGATCCGTAGAGATTGCGCTTCAGGTAGCCGAGGGCCTTGCTAAAGCCCATAAGTCCAAGATCATCCACCGCGACATCAAACCCGAAAACATCATGGTCACACGCGACGGGCATGCCAAGCTTTTGGATTTTGGATTAGCAAAGCTGCTCGAGCCTTCCGAAGATGTGGACAGGACGATGACCCTGTTGGAGCATGCTCCAACCAAAACCATGCCCAAGACTACGGCTGCCGGGACAATCATGGGAACCACCTCCTACATGAGCCCGGAACAGGCCCGCGGTCAACCTTTGAGCTATCCTTCCGATGTTTTTTCCCTTGGAATCGTCCTTTATGAGATGGTCACCGGTGAGCTTCCCTTCGAGGGTAAAAGCCCGATCGACACTATGCACGCCATTGCCTTCGAAGAAGCCCGTCCGGTCACAGTTATCCGCAAAAATCTTCCACTCGATCTTCACAGGATCATCTCCCGCTGCCTTCGCAAGCGTCCTGATGATAGATATCCGGATGTAGGAGCTTTGGTAACCGAACTCAAACATCTGAAGGCAGACATCGAGTCAGGTATCAAGCGCCCGTTTTCACCAGCTCAAAAGTTCGCTGAACTGAAGTACTGGTTGGCGACTTCCATTTCTGTGGGACCTCAGGGAATTGCGATCGTCGCCCTTATTCTCCTTATAGCGGCGCTTCTGATCTTTACCAAGATCCAGTGGGCCAATTTGTTGTGGATCGGCGTCCTCGGTTTATTGGTTTACAGGTACGTCAAAAACAGGAAAAGACGCTTGCTGAAGAGATTTGTTTCTCAAGCTGCCAAGATAGAAACGGTCAAGGCCGTCAGCATCCAGGATAATGCAATCATGGTGATATTGGATAAAGCCAAGGCCAGTCAGTACATCCGAATCAACAGCATGGTGGATACAATCAACAAAAAGCTATATTTTGGCAAGAAAGTCGAAGTTGCTGTTATCGACGATATTCCCGACGCAGAATTCCAGCGCTTACTGAGAGAGTCGGGTATCCAATATGTCCGCGATGATATCGCTCTTGAGCCCATAACAAAAAACGATACAACTTAATGCTTGATAGCGTACTCGATTAGGTCATAGAAACAAAAGACTAAAGAAACTAAAGCGGGGACAGGGCTGTTCAGCCGTAAAAGTCAATCTAAGGTGTTTGATAATCTTGTCTATCACTTTATAGTCTTTAGTAAAGGAGACAATGCGCATGGTTCCCCCGCATTTGGGACAGATGAGGGGATCGATCTCGAGGCCGGTGAAGAATCTTTGTGACAAGGTCTTTATTGGTTAACTTTTTTTTAAGGAGAAGAGATTATTTTTCTCTAATGAGTGATAGAAGAGATTTAGGAGTGAAGTGGAATTTTACAGCGGCTCATTTATTTCAGTAATATAATCCTTGTCTCAATAACAGGACAGTGATAATCTTAATTGAATTCATAACCATGAAGTTTATCAATCAAAACAAAGATTCCTCAGATTTAAACCATGTCATTCCAAAAGAAAAAAGGAGTTAAAATGAACAGAAGGCATCTCTGTATTTCAAGTCTTTTAATTTTACTGGTTGCTTTTCCTGTTTTTTCACAACAGGACCTGTTTGATTCAAAGCTTTTATCCCTCTTTCAGTATAGGTCTTTAGGACCAGCTAATCAGGGAGGCCGGATACTCAGGATTCTGTCTCATCCTGAACAAGAATTCACCTTCTACATTGTTACTGCCAGCGGAGGCATTTGGAAAACCTCCAATAACGGCACGACATTTGAACCCATTTTTGACCGCCAAAACACCATAGCCACCGGAGATATGGCTGTGTCTCAGTCTACGCCGGATATCCTTTGGGTAGGCACAGGGACTCCAGCATCAGGCAGGCTTTCGCTGCTGGGGGATGGAGTGTATAAATCCGAAGACGGGGGAAAGACCTGGAAGCATATGGGTCTGAAAAGCACCGCACACATCGGAAGGATCGCCATCCATCCTGAAAATCCGGATATAGTCTATGTAGCGGCCGTTGGGTATCACTTCTCTTTCAATCCGGAAAGAGGCCTTTACAAGACTGAAGACGGCGGAAAAACCTGGCAAAAATCGCTTTTTATCAGCGAAAAAGTAGGAGTGGTGGACGTTGTCCTGGATCCAAAAAATCCGGATATCGTTTATGCGGCTACTTATGATAAAAGCAGAATTCCGTGGGATTTCAGAGAAAGCGGTCCTCTCAGTGGTATCTATAAAAGTTCAGATGCCGGAAACAACTGGGAAAGATTGGAAAACGGCCTGCCTTCCGGAAAAATAGGCCGCATAGGAATCGCTGTGTATCCAAAGAACCCGGACATTGTCTATGCTTCCATTGAGAACAGCAATCTCCGGCCTCC
Source organism: uncultured Eubacteriales bacterium (assembly GCA_964611275.1). GTDB lineage: Bacteria > Acidobacteriota > Aminicenantia > Aminicenantales > Aminicenantaceae > WJMT01. The sequence continues at coordinate 24,650 of CAZSZS010000103.1, read as the reverse complement.
TACAAAGGAAGAAGCGGATAGAGATAAAAGACAGGGCCGGAAACCTGAAAAACGCAAAATTGGAAGACAGGTCTATCGCTCGGAAGATGGAGGCAGAACCTGGGAAAAGATGAGTCCGGATGACCTTAATCTCTGGGGCGGTAAATGGTATGGAGTGATCTACATCGATCCAAATGATCCGGATGTGGTATATCTGCCCAGCACTCCTCTTCTTAGATCTGACGATGGAGGCCGAACCTGGGGGAAAAACGGGATCGAAAACCTGGCTCAAGGAGTCCATGTAGACCACCATGCTCTCTGGATCGATCCGGAGAATTCCAATCATATATGGCTGGGAAACGACGGAGGCCTGGCTGTCTCTTATGATCGAGGCCATACCTGGGGTGTTTTCGAAAACCTGCCCATTGCTCAGTACTATGCAGTGGGCGTGGACATGGAACAGCCTTACAATATATACGGAGGAACTCAGGATAATGGATCCATAAAGATCCCCAGCCACAGTATCTATGGAGAGATCAACAGAAACGACTGGCAGTCTGTAGGAGGGGGAGACGGGATGTACAACAAGGTGGATCCAGAAAACAGCCGCTGGCTTTATAATGAATACCAAATGGGATCCCTCCAGCGTGTGGACCAGAAACAGGGATACAGAGACCGGATCAAGCCCACTGCCGAAAAAGGAGAATCCGAATTCAGATTTCACTGGACTACTCCTATCCATATTTCTCCCCATAATCCCCGCATCATCTACATGGGATCACAGTTTCTCCTCAGATCTCTGGATAGAGGAGACACCTGGCAGAAAATAAGTCCTGACCTCACCACTAAAGACCCTGAAAAACTGGATGGCAATATTGAATTCTGCATCCTCACCACAGTCTCAGAATCGCCCAAACAAGCAGGCGTGATTTGGACAGGAACAGACGACGGCAAAGTTCAAGTGACTTTGGATCATGGAGGACATTGGAAAGATGTGACTTCTTATCTTAAAGAAGCTGGAGTTCCTGAAGAATATTGTGTGAGCCGTATTTTTGCTTCCCATTTTGAACCCGGGCGGGCTTATGTGGTCAAGACAGGTTTTCAGAGAGATGACTTCAGACCTTTTGTCTTTCGCACCGATGACTTTGGAAAAACCTGGATTCCTGTAATGGGAAATATTTCCGAGGGAATTATTTATGTTGTTGTGGAAGACCATAAAAATCCCGATCTGTTATTTGTGGGAAAAGATTTTGAGGTCTGTGTCACTATAGATGGGGGAAAGAATTGGGTGAGCCTTAAAAACAACATGCCCACCAATTCTGTGCATGACCTGGTCATCCATCCCAGGGAAAACGAACTTGTTGTAGCGACCCATGGCCGGGGGATCTATGTCACCGATATTTCTCCACTCCAGCAGCTCAATAAAGAAGTACTCAACAAGGACCTGCATCTTTTTCAAGTCCAAGATGAGATCCAGTGGCACTATATACCGCGAGGACAGGTATACGGACAGAGGCAGTTCACTGCCCCCAACGAACCTGTGGGGGTGAAAATATACTATTATATCAAAGATATAACAGAGGAAGAGGCTTTGATCACCATTTCAGATCCTTTTGGAGAAAAGATCAGAGAACTCAAAGGAAAGCCTGAGGCCGGTTTCAACAAAGTGATTTGGGATATGCGGAAAGAACCGGAAAATAGAGCAGAAGAGGATTCCAGGCCTGGCCATGGCGAATGGGTGAGACCAGGAGAATATGTTGTGACTCTCCAGCTCAACGGAAAAACACTTTCAACCAAATGCCTGATCAAACCTATGCCTGAATATGATCTTCTGAAATGATTTTCAATCACCCCCAGGTCAATTATCCCTTTGAAGTAGAGAGTGAAATAGATTATATTGAAAAACCTGGGTTGTGAACATGAATATAAAGAAATATGTAAAATTCCTGGGAATCATTATTTTTGTGTTCATATTGTGGAAAATTGACCTGGGTGAGATGATCCGTGTTCTTTCCCAGATAAAAATATTATTTTTTGTGTGTGCTCTTGCGCTTGTGTTTCCCCTGATGTTCATAAAGTCATTCAGGTGGAATGTGCTTTTGAAAAGCCAGGGAATATCCTACCGTTTATCCGAGACATATAAGGTATACATGAGCAGCCTGTATTTCGGTTTCATAACACCCGGGCGTTTAGGGGAATTCATAAAAGCTTTTTATGTCAGGCAGGATAAAAACGTATCTGTGAGCAGAGGGATGTCGAGTGTTCTGGTGGATAGGATGTTTGATATGTATGTTCTGCTACTGGTCGGGACCTTTGGATTATGGAGATTCAATGTACTGGGAAAGCTGTCTTTAACCTATGTGCTGTTACTCATTCTGATCGCTTTGCTGCCACTGTTTCTTTTAAACAAAAGAATCATGAAAAAACCAGTCAGTTTGTTGTATCGAATAGCTCTTATAAAGAAACATGAGGACAGGATAAAGAACAGCTTCAATGATTTTTATGATGGAATTAACGAATTAATAAATACCGGACTTATTTTTGCTTTTTTGCTTACGTGTCTGAGCTATCTTCTTTTTTTCTTCCAGTGTTATCTTCTTTTGAATTCTTTGGACATATCCATAAATTTTCTGGACATCACTCTTATAATGGGAGTTTCTAACTTGATCAGTTTGATACCTTTATCCATCTCAGGACTTGGGACAAGGGATGCTGTACTTATCTTTTTCTTCTCTTTGCTTGGCTTCGATCCTGAGTGGGCTGTAAGCTATGCTTTCCTGGTTTTTTTAAGCTTTTTTGTGTTTGGCGGCCTGCTTGGGGCTGTGGCCTGGTGGCTGAAGCCCCTGCGGGTAAAAAATTTCTCTTCTGCTCCAGGAAAAAAGGATAAAATATCTGGAGTGAACAAATGAGGTTTGGAATGAGAAGAAGCCTGTTAATCCCGCTGATTCTGTTCAGCCTGGTATCCCTTGTTTCTGTTTATTTTCTTGTCCCCGGCTTCTTTAGTGAGATTATCCTTCCCAATAATGGCGACAATAATATCGCCATCGGAATCATGATGCACAATATGAAAGCCATGTCACACCTGTCTTTTGCTGATATTTATCATTTTCCCATTTATTTCCCATACTCTTTTACGCTGACCGCGGGTGTGAATTTTATTGGCCAGAGTGTGGTCCTCCTGCCCTTTTATGTAATGGGAATAAAAAACATTTATTTTCTCTACAATGTGCTTTTATTTATTTCTCTGGTTTTTGGGGGGACGGCCGCTTATTTTTTCATAAGGGAGTTTGTTGACAATGAAATACTGTCGCTTGCGGCAGGGGCTGTATATATTTTGCTTCCTTTAAGGCAAATAAATTTTCCCCATCCTCATCTTTTGTTTTTCTTTTTTTCGATATATGCGTTTTTGTTTCTCATCCGGTATGTCAAATCGTTCAGACGAAGAGATGCGCTTTTGTTCTATTTGTTTTTGTTTTTACAGGCATTGTTCTCCATCACTTTATTTTTTCTGACCTCTATTTTATCTGTTGTTTTGTTCCTAATATTTATCCTTATCAAAAGGAAAATAACCTTTAAGGTCTTACTGGAATTGGGCGCGGGATTGCTTCTTTTGGGTCTCTTCATATTTATTGTATTTACTCCTTACATAACTAACCCTCTGGGGATTTCTTATGAAAAAGCTGAATTCAGCAGCAGAATACTTCTTCGTTCCTGGGATTTTTATTCCACATGGTTCCCTTTGACTTTTTCATTTCTTCGGGGGAACTCAACGCCCCTATTTCTGGGATTTGCTGCGTCTTTTTTTATTTTTTACTTCTTCTACTCAAAAACAAAAAATATTACGGAAAAAGCTATCAGTTTCTTGCTGCTTGTTTTTTTGACAGGGCCAGTGTTTGTGACTTTTTATAAAGGAATCCCTTTATGGAGGGCCAGGGAATTCATTGATATTCTGTTCATCCTTATGGTGCTTGTTTTTTTTGTGAATACAGCCTTTGTATGGAAAAGAATCGCTTTAAAAGAGAAATGTGTGCTTGGAAGCACTGTCTTGGTCTTTTTGAGCTGTTTTAGAAGCATTTTTGAGTATATCCCCATGAAAACAAATATTTTCTACCTGATATCTTTGGCGGTTCCGCGTCTGACCCGGCTGAGGGGATTTAAGTTCAAGTATTATTTTATTGTGTTTTGGATCGTGTTGATTTTTATGGGTTTTCAGGCGTTCGTCAAAGCAAGAAAAAAATCCGGATTAAGCACGTTTCTTGTTTTTTCCCTTGGGTTTTTGCTTCTTTTCGAAAATTTTCCTCCTCCTCTTGAAACCGGAAGAATCCGGGAGCATAATAGTGCTGAAAGAAGCCTGTACCGTCATTTAGAAAAATATCCGCTTTATTATGGGGTTTTGGAGCTTCCTCATTTCAGGGGTTTCGGAGACAATAAAATATTCTCCTTGTACACCACATATCATGATAAGCATGTTTATAATGGCTTTTACGGCGTGGGGGTTTTCGATCCGTTGAAAATATACAAGAATCAGTATTTTCACCCTGTGCAAAATATTCCGGAGGATATAAACGATACAGCGATACTGGGTTATTTAAGAGATAATGGCATAAGGGTCATTGTCTTTCACCGGTCGCTTTTGATTTTCGGAAAAATAAAATGGAAAGAAAGAGCAAACTTGATCAAAAGGGCCAATGAATCATGGGGGGATATAATCAAAGGATTTCAAAAAGCCAAAAAGGATGGATTGTTGAGTGAATTAGATGTTCTTAATAACGGGATCATAGCTGTTATAAGCGAAGAAAAAAAAGCAGTGACATTTAAATATTGTTTTACCTACCAGTATATGAAGTCAAAAAAATATGTTTCTCTTCATCTGAAAAGGATTTCTGACAAGCCCGTTGACATATCCCTTGAATTCAACGGGAATGTTCTATTAAAGGAGAAATTGATCGAGCCCTCTCAGGCATTCAAAATAGAAATACCAAAGGGAATAAAATTAAATGCAAGGGGAAATCACCTTGAAATAAAAAGTTCGGATGAAGTTTTTCTGGAAAAAATAGAACTTTTAAAATAGGCTGGCTCTTCTTTCTCTTTTTAGAAATGTTTTGGAGCCATTGAAATTCTTGACTTATATAAGAGGCTTGATGTAACTTTAATATCCAAACCGAACCGGCTGTATGTAGGAAAGGCCGGTAAGGGAAAACAGGAAGCAAATGTTTTTATCTGGGGAAGGAAATAAAAAAAACGGAGGAATAAATTAATGAGATTAAACCAACGTAAGTTTTTGATTTATTTTGTCTTAATGCTTTTTCTTATAGGATTGAATTCAAACAGCTTTGCTGCGGCAAAAAAACAAAAGGAAAAAAATGTTGCTTTAGAATGGCTGAATCAGACTGAAACAGTCGCAAAGTTCGGGAAAATATCAGATGCCATCTGGTCTTATGCGGAACTAGGGATGCAGGAGTTCAAATCATCAAAATTACTGGCTGATACTTTGGAGGAGGCTGGATTTACGGTCGAACGCGGGTTGGCGGGAATGCCGACGTGTTTTGTCGCTTCTTACGGAACAGGGTCTCCTGTTATTGGCATACTGGGAGAGTTCGATGCACTGCCCATGCTGTCCCAGAAGGGGAGAGTCCCTGAAAAGGATCCCCTCATAGATGGAGCTCCCGGGCACGGCTGCGGGCACAACACAATGTGCACCGCAGCAGCGGCTGCGGCAATAGCTGTTAAGCAGGTCTTAGATAAATACGGCATTGAGGGAACCATAAAAGTCTTTGGTTCTCCGGCAGAGGAAACTCTTATCAGCAGGCCTTATATGGTGAGAGCCGGTCTCTTCGATGGTGTGGATGCGGTTATTGACAACCATAACTCAAGTGTGCTGGCTACAGGGTATGGAACAGGCGGAAATGCCGTGTTTTCCACAGTCTTTACTTTTAAAGGAGTCACCTCGCACGGGGCTTCCCCATGGACAGCGAAGAGCGCATTGGATGCTGTGGAAATAATGAATGTCGCCACCAATTATTTGAGAGAACACCTTTACTTTACCTACCGAATGCATTATGTGATAACCGAAGGAGGGGAGGCGCCCAATGTTGTCCCTGATAGAGCCAGTGTGTGGTATTTTGTAAGAAACAGTGATTCCAGGCTTGAAAAGATGCAACAAAAGGTCATCAACTGTGCCAAAGCCGGGGCGCTCGCAACAGATACGGAAATGGAATTCAGAGTGCTCTCCGCCATTCACCAGAGAAATGCGAACAAAGCCTTAGCAGAGCTGATTCAGGAAAATATTGAACTGGTGGGGATGCCCGAGTGGACCGAGAAGGAAAATGGATTTGCCAAACTTCTTCAGAAGGAGCTTGGAAAACCTGAAACAGGGATGCCTACAAAAGTAGGCAAAATAATGAACTACAACAGCGAGAGATTTGTCGGAGGCGGTTCATCAGATGTTGCAGAGGTTACGAGAGTCGTTCCCACGGCCACACTGCTTTTTCCGGGAAGAGTCCCTGGTGCGATCGCCCATCACTGGTCAGCCGTTGCCAGTAATTTTGGTTCCACCGCATGGAAAGGTCTTATTGCGGGGGCCAAAGTGATGGCAGCTACAGCCATAGATCTCTACCTGAACGAAAAGACATTGATCAAGATGAAACAAGAGTTTGAGGCTTTTGAGAAGGAACATCCATATAAGTCTTTCCTGCCTGAGGATGCAAAGCCTCCCCTTGAATTGAACAAGGAGCTGATGGAAAAATGGAGGTCGATGATGGAAAAAACCTATTTAGAGGCTGGCAAATAAGTGAATTCTCTTAAGGAGTGTGAAAATGTTTGATTTCCGCAAGTGTTTTTTGAAGACTGCTTGTATCATTAGTCTCATTTCCATGATCTTGTCTTTACATGGAAGCTTTATATACGGCAGGACAGAAAAGCCTGTACTTCATGGAAAACACTGGGTAGCTATCACGGGAAAACCCTTGGGGGCCACCGCAGGCGCAAAGATTTTCGAACGGGGAGGCAATGCGGTGGATGCAGCCTGTGCCATGCTGGCGGCTGTCTGCACTATGTATGATGTTCTGAGCTGGGGAGGGGAAACGCAGGCTCTTATTTATGACCCTCACACGAAAAAAGCTATAGGGATAAATGCTCTTGGTGTCGCACCAACAGGAGCCACTCCGGAATTCTTTAAAGAAAACGGGATGGAATATCCTCCGGAGTATGGTCCTCTTGCGGCCGTGACTCCGGGAACTCCAGGAGGCCTTATGACCATGCTGGCAGAATTCGGCACCATGAGCCTCAAACAGGTTCTGGAGCCTACCATGGAAATGGCAGAAGGCTATCCTGTGGAACAGGACTTTGTCAACCGGGTTGAAAAGAATAAAGAAAGAATAAAGAAGTGGCCGTATTCAAAGCAGGTGCTGCTGCCTCATCTGGGTCAGGAACATGAGGCGCCTGAGGCGGGAGAAATGTTTCAACAGCAGGACCTTCTGAATACACTAAAAAAATTAGTTGAAGCCGAAGAAAAGGCCTTGGAAGAAGGAATGGATCGAAAGCAGGCCATATATGCTGCCTATGACCGGTTTTACAGGGGAGACATAGCTGAGGAATTCGTAAGAGGCTGTCAGGAGCAGGGAGGCCTTATTACAAAACAGGATATGGCGGATTGGAAGGTTTATTTGGAAGAGCCTGTCATGACGACCTACAAGGATATCAGCGTCTATAAATTGACCTGCTGGGTCCAGGGCCCTGTGATGCTTCAAATGTTGAACATACTGGAAAATATGGACCTCAAAGACATGGGATATAACAGTGTTAATTACATCCATACCCTCTATCAGGTCATGAACCTTGCCTTTGCTGACAGGGATTTCTACTATGGAGATCCTTATTTTCCGCCGGAAGAACCCATTAAAGGGCTCCTTTCAAAGGAGTACGCCAAAGAAAGACTGAAGGAATTGAACTGGAATGTCAATGATCCTGATATTAAACCCGGAGACCCGTATCCGTTCGAAGGAAAGACAAATCCTTATCTTGATCTATTGGAAAAATGGAGCAATGTTGGCAGCGAAGAGAAGAAAGAGCTGACAGTCCAGGAGGAAATAGCCTATGAATCTGATTTTACAGCAGGGACCACTTCGATCCAGGCTGCGGATGAGGAAGGCTGGGTCGTCTCGGTCACGCCGAGTGGCGGCTGGATACCAGCCTGCATTGCGGGCCGAACAGGAATCGGAATGAGTCAAAGAATGCAGAGTTTTGTTTTGGACAGAGAGAAAAATCCGTTCAATGTTGTGGCTCCCGGAAAAAGGCCCCGTGCGACACTCACTCCGGGGATGGCGCTCAAAGAAGGCAAGCCTTTTCTTTCTTTTGCGGTTCAGGGTGGTGATACTCAGGACCAAAACCTTGTTCAATTTTTCTTGAATTGTGTGGAATTCGGGATGAATGTGCAGGAAGCCTGTGAGGCTCCTAATATCGTCAGCTATCAGATGCAGAGTTCTTTCGGAGAACATACGGCAAGGCCGGGAAGGTTGACCCTGAACAGTTCTATACCGGATTCCATTGTTGAAATTCTCGAGAACATGGGCTATGAGATCAACAAAATGGAAAAGACTTCCGGACCGATAACCGCAATTTATTTTGACTGGAAACACAAAACATTATGGGGAGGTGCAAGCAATTACGGGGATGATTACGGGATTTCTTGGTAGAATGCTGTTTAGTCCTTGACTTTAAAGACGGCCATGATATAAATAATTTATTGTATTTTCCGTTTTTTCCACTTAGGGAGGATTTTCAATGGGGGATAACAGCGTCACAGTCAGTTCTAACAGTGAGTTATTCAAAACATTTGATGATATAAAACTTTTTGAGCAGTCGTTTACCCCTGAAGTGGATCCTAAGGGAGTGATCGTTATCCTGCACGGATTAACGGAACACAGCGGTTGTTACACCAGAGTCTCAAGGATCATAGCCAGTCACAATTATGCTGTGAGCCTTTTTGATATCAGAGGTCACGGGAAATCAGATGGGCCGCTGGTCTTTATTGATTCTTTTGATGATTATTTGGATGACCTCTCGGTTTTTTTTGATTTAGTAAAAAAAAGATTTCCCCAAAAACCGTTATTCTTACTGGGTCAAGGAATGGGAGGTTTGATATCATCTCTCTATATCATTGAGAAAAAACCGGAGGCAAGAGGATTGATACTCAGTGCCCCGGCTTTAAGCATAAAAGAAGTCATGCCCTGGTTTTTGAAAAAAATTTTTTGGGCTTTTGGAATACTTTTCCCACGCTGGCCTTTACTCAAAATCAACCCGGACTCTCTCTCTAAAAACCGTGAAGGCTTACAAGAGCTTGATAGAGATCCCCTGGTGTATCACGGGAAGATTTATAACCGTACCTGGCTGGAAATGATCAGAGCTTCAAAGTCGGTCAAGGAACGCTGCAGAGAGATAAAAGTTCCTGTGCTTATTCTTCAAGGCAGAGAAGACAAGATAACAGGCTTTGAGGCCGGTCAGGAGCTGTACGCAAAAATCGGATCGACTGATAAAAATCTCAAGCTTTATGATGGGCTTTCCCATCTTCTCCTGCTGGAGACCGAAGATAAACGTGTGGTCAAGGCCATAATCCAGTGGATGGATTTACGCGTAAGAACATCCTGACCGTTTCCTTCAAAATAAACAGCCGGCGATCTTTCTGTAAACCACTTGTGTTAGTTGTGAGTTCGAAATTATTTGTACCAGTGGTCTTTGAGCACGGAACTCGTTTTAGTCAGTTCTTTGCCATCAACACAGAGTTTGAAGATATATTCTCCACAGTCAACAGGCTGGTAGGCATAGTCAATGTCAATATCCATGTTGTATCCGTATGACTGATACATCTTTATGCGTTCCTGAATCATTTTTTTCTCTTCAGGTGTTCTCTCTACTCTTTGTGTCATATTCCAGATCAGACGGTTCAGTCCTGCCTTCTTTTTGCCTTTAATTTCATTGATCAGCAAACTGCCTTTATAGACTTTCACTGTGACATCCTGTTCGGCTGGATTTTTTAGATAGTAGTTTATGATAAGCCCTCTGGGTTCACTTTCTCCATTGAAATTTGATGAGCTGTAGTGCGGGTCTTTATTGCTTACCCACATCACTTTTGGTTCTATTTCAAACAGATGAGCATCTTTTTCAAGTATTTCTTCCGATAATTCCTGAAAAATTGTGATGTCAGTAATGAAAATCCCTCTTCCGTGTGTTGCCGCAACCAGGTCGTTTTCCCGTGGGTGGATGACCATGTCATGGATTGGCTGGGTGGGCATATCGCCTTTCATTTTGTTCCAATTTTTTCCGCTGTCAATGGATACATAAACGGCGAATTCTGTTCCCACAAACAGCAGGTCAGGATTTTTGTGGTCCTCTCTTATGACGTTCACAGGTTCGTCAGGAAGAGAGGAGGCAATGTTCGTCCAGGTTTTTCCATAATCTTCCGTTTTATAAAGGAAAGCTCTAAAGTCATCCCTTCGGTACCCGGTGTAGGATACATACGCTGTCCCGGGAAAGTGGTTGGAGGCTTCCACTCTGCTGACCCAGTATCCGGGATTGCCTGTTATGTTATCGTTCAATTTTGTCCAGTCTTGGCCGCTGTTTTTTGTTATCCAGACATTTCCGTCATCTGTTCCTACCCACAAAATCCCCTGTACAAGAGGTGATTCGTCAATGGTTGTTATGGTGCAGTACTGAATGTTTCCGTCGCCTCCTTTTCCCGTTGTCAGCTTGTCAGGGTCATTCGTGGTCAGGTCAGGACTGATCACTTCCCAGCATTCTCCTCTGAAAGAGGATCTGACCACTTTGTTGCCGCAGTGGTATATGACATCACTGTTGTGAGGGGATACCATGATAGGGGAGTTCCAGTTCCACCTCATGTCCGCGTTAATGTTTCTATAAGCAATGCTTTTGGTTTCTCCTGTTTCTAAGTCGGTCCTCTGAAGAGGCCCGAATTGAGATTCATTGTAGAGATATCTGTTGTTTTCCCAATCAAACACATTGTACATTCCATCTCCGCCGCCGACACTCTGCCAGTCCTCGAATCGAATGGGGCTGTAATCACGTTTGGTGCTGGGACCCAGATGAGAACCGTTATCCTGTGTGCCGCCTGCCACGTTGTATGGATAGGACATGTCAATGCCTACGGCATAGAACTGGGCTAAAGGAAGGTTATCAGGATGGTACCAGTTTTTTCCTCTGTCATAGGAGATGCCCATGCCATGATCGTATCCCAGCCATATATGATTGGAGTCTCTCGGGTCGATCCACAGGGAATGATCGTCTCCGCCGAACCCAAGAGGGCGCCTTTTCCAAGTCTTTCCTCCGTCATAGGTGCCCCAGGAAGCAGCACTCAAGACATGAACCACTTTATCATCATTTGGGTCAATAATGATCTTACCGTAATAATATGCAGGTGCGCCTCCGATGCTTTGTCCATCCGGGCTTACTTTTTTCCATGTCTCTCCGGCGTCATCTGACCTGTACACTTCACCGCCGATCATTCCCTGGCTTGATTTGTCGCGGACGAGCTCCTCGTATCTTTCTTCGTCTGACATTTCCGGTTTGTTTGCGTTTTCTATGGTTGCATAAAGGATATCCGGATTTTTCCTGTACACGTCAATGCCTATGCGCCCCAGCATTCCTTCAGGGAGTCCGCCGCTCAATTGTGTCCATGTTTTTCCGGCATCAGATGTTTTATAAAGACGGCTTCCGGGTCCCCCAAGGTTGAAGGAATAGGGTTTTCTTACCTTATCATAGGTTGCCGCATAGAGGACATCTGGATTTGTAGGATCCATAACACAATCCACTACACCTAAGTTTTTTCCTTTGACGACAACATCCAGTACTTTTTTCCATGTTTGTCCGCCGTCTTCTGTTTTATACAGTCCGCGGTCAGGATTTTCTGAATACAGATGACCGAGTGCAGCCACATACACGATATCAGGATTTTGAGGATGGATCTCTATGGCGCCTATGTGGTGGGACTCTTTGAGTCCCAAGTTTTTCCAGGTTTTACCGGCATCTGTGGATTTGTACACACCATCTCCCCAGTAGGTGCTCCGGGAATTGTTAGCCTCTCCTGTCCCGATCCACACAATCTTTGGATTCGAAGGGGATAGGGCAATATCTCCTATGGAGAAGATATTTTCATTTGTAAAAAGAGGTTCAAATGTGATCCCGTTATCCGTTGTTTTCCAGAGCCCGCCCGTAGCTGTGGCCGCATAAAAAGTGTTCGGTTCTTTTTCACACCACGCAAAGTCAACGTATCTGCCTCCTTGACGGGTAGGGCCGATTTCGCGGTATTCGATCCGGTCGAGAATGTTTTTATCGATTTTTTGGCCGAAAGAAAAAGGAGATGATACCAATAGGGTACACATAAAAAGGGAAAAAATTAAATAATGAAACTGGTTTTTAAAGATTCTCATAGTTCCTCCTTATAAAAAACTCATGCTATCACCAAGAACTATGATTTTCAAGTATTATTGATCGGGAACAAAAAACAACGGATGTGATTTGACAATGGGCTCTAGAGTCCTATATTAATAGATGGAGGGTAATTTGGAATCCAGTAAATATTTTGCTCATATTACTGTTTCTAAAAAATTGGTGGACCTTATTGAAGACAATGCTCATGAGCTCACAATAAGATGCATTGGCAATTTGGCAGAACATCAGTATACAAAAACTTATTGCACCTATGATGAAGATAAATTATACGAACGTGTTTACAGGGTTTACAGCCAGCTTGGAAAGTGGATATCACGTAAAACAACAAAGGGAGAAATAGCAGAACACTACAAAGCTCTGGGAGCACAGAGGAAAAGAGAGGGATTCAAGGTTTCAGAAGTGATCCAGGCGCTTATCATTATCCGCAGGCATCTCTGGCTTAAAATATTAGCTGAAGGATTTATTGACAACGTTCTTGAGTTGAATCAGGCCTTAGCATTGAATAACCGGGTGATATTGTTTTTTGACAGAGCTATCCATTACACCATAAAGGGATACGAAGAAGCAGAATAAGGAGAGGAGGTCCGCCCTGTTTTCACCAATTTTAAAAAAAAACAACTCAATCTGTTTAAAGAGATTGATTTTGTAACAGTGTGACAGTATAATTTTTCTATCCATGAATACAAAGGAGATAACATGAAAAAAACCTTGACCATTATTCTTGCTTTGCTTGTGTTTGCGACTGTTTCTTTTTCTGCTGAAGTGTACATCCAACAGAAAACCCATACTGACGCCGTTGAGATGATGGGGCAGAGCCAGCCCGCAAAAGATGAGATCAATCATATATGGCTTGCTGATAATAAAATGGCTACCCACGGAACAGATCAGTCAGTCATCATCAACCTTGATAAGAATAAAATGTACATGATCAATCACCAAGATAAAACTTATGTTGAGATGGACCTGCCTTTGGATATGAGCAAGTATTTTCCTCCTCAATTTTCTCAGATGATGGGAAGTATAACCGTGAAGGTCACTCCGACCGGTGAGACACAGAAAATCGGGGCTTGGAACTGTACCGGATATGATGTTGATTTAACCATTATGATGATGACCCAGAAGCAGAAAATCTGGGCGAGCACGGATGTCCCTTTTGACTGGAATATGTATTCTGAGAAGATGCTTCCTAAATTGATTCAAAGCACCATGATGTTGGGTGAAGATTCTGCCAAGGAGTTTATGAAGATCAAAGGTTTCCAGATAAAAACAGAATCCACTATGAATGTGATGGGGAATGAAATGAAGTCATATTCTGAGGTCATTGAGATCACAAAAAAGAACGCACCGGCTGGGACATTTGATCCTCCTTCGGATTATGAAAAGAAAGATCAATTCTCAATGCAGGATATGCAGAGAAGATAAAAACGGAACGATTTTAAAAGAGGGAATTTTCTAGAGATCCCTTCTCTTTATCCTTTAGGACATTCAAATCCAGAGATTGGGAATTTACCTACATCTCTATTTTCTTGCTGTATTGGAACCCTCCGTTGGATTGACAATATTTGTGACTGCTGTTACATTCAAAAAGAGAGATGGATGCGATGAAAACTAATAAGGAGGGCTTTGAATGAGAATTGAAATAAAGAGCCGTGTTTTTGAGAATGAGGGGATGATTCCAAGAAAATACACCTGTGACGGAGATGATATATCTCCTCCATTATCCTGGGATTCAGTTCCTGAAGAGACAAAAAGTATTGCTGTTATTTGTGATGATCCGGACGCTCCTATGGGAATCTGGGTGCATTGGGTCGTATACGATATCCCGCCGGGAACAAGAGAACTGAAGGAGAATATCACTCCTGAGAGAGAGATGGATATCGGGGGGATCCAGGGTATGAATGATTTTAAAAAAGTCGGATACGGAGGGCCCTGCCCTCCACGGGGAACCCACCGCTATTTTTTTAAAATCTTTGCTCTTGATTCCCGCCTGGAGATTGGGCCCGGAGCAACGAAGGATAAGTTATTGATCGCCATGGAAGGGCATATTCTGGCAAAGGGAGAACTGATAGGGAAATACAGCCGATAATTAGAGGGAATAATGAACCGGAGGTATTTTAGAAAAGCGTGTCTGTCCCTGTTTTTTTGCGTCACACTCTTTTTTCCTTCGCTTTTTTTACATGCTCAGTATTACGGCCGGAATAAAGTCCAGTACCGGACATTTGATCATAAAGTGATGGAAACAGAGCATTTTGATGTTTATTTCTATCCTGAAATGGAGGTTGCCGCTCTTCAGGCAGCACGAATGGCAGAGAGATGGTACGCCCGATACTCCCGTTTACTCCGTCATGACCTTGAAGGGAGACAGCCTCTCATACTCTATGCCAGTCCCACCCACTTCCAGCAGACCACCACTATTTCAGGGGAAATAGGTGAGGGAACAGGGGGGGTCACAGAGATCCTTAAAAGAAGAATCGTCCTTCCATTAGGAGCAACCCTATCAGAGACGGACCATGTGATCGGGCATGAACTCGTTCATGCTTTTCAGTTTGACATAACATCCTTGGGGAATACTTCTTATGCCAGAATGGTTTCTCCTATGATGAACCTTCCCCTGTGGCTGATAGAAGGCATGGCTGAGTATCTTTCCGTAGGGCCTGTTGATCCAAACACGGCCATGTGGATGAGAGACGCAGTTAAAAAGGGGCCTCTTCCATCCATAGAAAAGCTGAGGAACCGAAGGTTTTTTCCGTATAGATACGGGCAGTCATTAATGGCCTATATAACAGGGAGATGGGGGGATAGAGCTGTATCCAGAATCATAAGGTCGGCTTCGCGCACAGGAAATTACGAGGCTGCCCTTATCGGTTCTCTCAAAATTGATCCGGATACTTTATCCAGGGATTGGCATAAGGCCCTTAATGAATCATATGCACCGTTGATGGACAGGACCCAGGCATCCTATGAGTCGGATTATCCTGTTATTAAGGGAAGTGAAGAAGTCACATTAAATGTCACTCCTTCCATAAGTCCTGATGGAACAAAAGTGGTGTATTTATCCAGCAAAAATCTGTTTTCTATAGAATTGTACATGGCTGATGTCAGTACTGGTAAAATAATAAGAAAACTCACAAGCACGGCTTTAAATACCCATTTCGAGAGCCTTCAATTCATAAGATCCGCAGGGAGCTGGGATTCAAGGGGAAGACGCTTTGCCTTCGGTGCCATAAGCAGCGGGAAACCGGTGATCAGCATTGTTCATGCGGAAACAGGGAGGAAGTTGAGGGAGCTGGTTTTTGATGGATTGGACGAAATAATAGGACCTACCTGGTCTCCGGACGGAAGATGGATTGCTTTTTCGGCTCAGGCAGGGGGAACCACGGATATATATGCGTATGATCTCAATAAAAATGTCTTGAAAAGGCTGACCAATGATCCGTACGGAGACCTTCAGCCAGTTTGGTCTCCGGATGGAAAGTCTATTGCTTTTGTTACGGAGAGGTTTTCAACAGATTTATCCATTTTGGAAATAGGAGGCCTTGAGCTGGCTCTTATCAAACCGTTCTCAGGAGAAATCACAAGGGTCACGGGCTTTAGAGGTGCCAGGAACCTGAATCCTCAATGGTCTCCGGATTCAGAAATGCTCTATTTCTTATCCGATCAAAACGGGATCAATAATATTTATTCTATAGATTTAAAAACCAGGAAGACAACCCAGGTCACCAATGTGTACACAGGTATAACCGGTGTGACGGCTACGAGTCCTGCCTTCTCGTTGTCACAGGACCGTTCCATCATTGCTTATTGTTTGTATGATAACGGAGCATACAGTATCTATTATAAGAACATATTTGATTTGCTTTCGGATGATAAAAAGATAGAGAATCTGGGAAGCCTGATGCCTTCTCTGCTCCCTCCCAGAAAAAAACCTGAAGGAGAAGTCATAGAGCTCATTAGAAACCCGCTTTATGGGCTTCCGCAAAAAACAGATTTTGCGATTGAAGATTACAGCCCCAGATTAAAACTTGATTTTATCAGCCAGCCGAGCATTGCCATAGGAGCTGACAGGTTTGGCCTTTATACAGGAGGAGGCGTCTCTTTGTTTTTTAGTGATATGTTAGGATACAACAGTCTGTCCACGATCGTTCAGCTGAACAACTGCTTGATCGATTCAGCCGGGGTCATTGGATATAAGAACAGCCATAGAAGGCTGCATTGGGGAGGTATCGTACAGAGGATCCCTTATCTAACAGCTGGTTATTCCCTGGAGTCAGGTGAACTGAATGGTGAGCCGGTCATAATGGAAAAAGAATATATTTTCCGTCAGATCAACTACCAGATAACAGGCTTTGCTAATTATCCGTTCTCAAAACTCTCGAGAATCGAATTATCAAGCGGGTTCCGTTTCATTGACTATGACAGCGAAGTATGGACATGGACCTATTCGGCTTTGGATGGATACCGGCTTGGGCTGGAGAAAGAAAAAATTCCTTCTTATAAGGGGCTTAATTTCACTTATGTGAACATGGCTTTGATCCATGATAGTTCCTATTTTGGGGCGACAAGTCCTATTTTAGGGAAAAACTATATATTCCAGGTTTCCCCATATTACGGCACCGTTGATTTTGTGAGTGTTATTGCGGATTACCGGCGCTATTTTATGCCTGTTCGTCCTTTTACGCTTGCTTTTCGTCTTCTTCATTACGGCAGGTATGGGAAGGGAGCGGAAGATTACAGGCTGTACCCGATCTATCTGGGATACGAGTCTTTTATCCGGGGATACAACGCAGGGTCTTTTAGTGCTGAAGAATGCAGTGATGATGGATATTTTTTTGATTATAACCGGTTATTCGGAAGCAAGATTATAGTGGCGAATGCGGAGCTTCGTTTTCCTTTGTTCCAGATCCTAGGTATCGGAAAGGGGTATTACGGCCTGTTTCCGGTTGATTTTATTGCCTTTTTTGATTCAGGAGTGGCATGGGCGGAAGAAGGAGCAAGCAGAGCCTGGTTTTTAGGGGGAGAAAGAAAGCTCTTATCCAGTGCGGGAGTGGGCATTAGAGTCAACCTCTTCGGTTATTTTGTGTTGGGTTTGTCTTATGTCACACCCTTTGACAGGCCTGAGAAAAGCGCTTATTTTCAGTTTACCTTCATGCCCGGCTTTTAACCAGGTTATTCATAAAAGCTGCCGATAGCATATACATAACCAAGCAAATTATCTACATTTTTATAGTTCTTTAGGAAACCATATAAGATTGTTATCTTTCTTGATTCCTATACTCTTGTCTTATTATCGGCAGCTTTTACCCTTCGGGCGAGCCGATCTCACAGCATCTGCTGTGTTGCAGGGCATTCGCGATGAAGGAGGGTGAAATTCAGATATGGCTGGTCGCTCGCTAAAGATTTTTAACGCCATTCTCCGCACTGTATTCTCGGCTTCTGCGCAACTCCCCCCGTCCGTGGGTCAGACATGCTCGAAGCTCAGCTTCGCTAAGTTCCCTCAAACACAGCACTCCGAAGGCTAAATCTTTAATGTCGCTTCAGCCATCCCTGAATTTCGCAAGGTTAATGTTAGTCCTGTGATGTAGATGATATTCTGCCTCATCCAGACTTTCAGGCAGGCAAGCTGGTTCTGAAGTCATCCGCAGGCGAGCGGGCATGGTTCCTCGCAGAGGGGAGCGAGCCGAGGAATAAGCTGAAGTTCCTCGCTGGGGAAAATCAGCGGGCTGAAGAACCAGCTTGCCTGATGAAAGTTAAAAGCACCAGATAAACCTGAATTTCATTTAAAAGAGGCCGAACAGTTTAACGGCCATGATAAGGATGGCAATGGCAAGAATGATGCGGATGGTCTTTTCTCCTCCTTTAACAGCTGCATGAGCTCCCCACCATCCCCCGAGTCCGTTCCCTGCTGCCAGGGCAAGCCCGTATTTCCAGTTGACATTATCTGTGCACAAAAAGATCAAAAAGGCAGGTATGGTATAGATCAAAATGATAAAGACCTTATGCATATTGACCCTGACTAAATTGACCCTTAACAGATGGTACAGGGCTGCCATGAAAAGAAAGCCGACCCCAACCTGAAGAAATCCGCCGTAAAACCCTATCCCTATCAATGCCGGGTAAATAAGCCAGCTCTTTTTCTTGTAAAGTTTGTCGTTTTCGTTTTTGTAAGAGCGGCTGAGAAACATGGAAAGCACTATGAATATAAGGACGCCTCCAAGGATTCTCTGAAAAAGAAGGTTGCTCACCTGAGTAGCAGCAATAGCCCCTATAACAGCTCCGGGAAGAGTAAAGAGTGCTAAAAAAGAACTCTGCTTGAAGTCTTCTACTTTATTTTTCTTGAACGAAGATACGGCAAATATATTTTGGATAATCAGTCCTATTCTGTTCGTTCCATTGGCAGCGGCCGCGTCAAGGCCCATAAATATCAATGCCGGTAAAGTCAAGCTTGAGCCTCCGCCCGCATTGACATTGATAAAGCCGGCAATAGTCCCGACAGTGAAAAGAAGAAGAAGATGAGCCCATTCCATTTGATTTCAGTTTTTATCAAACTCTATCTATTCAGCAAGCACATAAACTGGTTTTTATGAATAGATCAGGCTTATCATACACTATTTATAATTAAGACTCCAGAGAGAAGACAGGTTTGTCGTTATGAAGATTATCACCACACACAGATTTTCTTCGAGCTTGCTTGTCCGGCTAAAATCACCCATAATAATAAATATTAAGATGAGTCGATACAGAATACATCCTCTCTTAGATAAAAACGTGCAGCAGAAGGCCAGACAGTATGAAAAAGAGAAGCGTCTGATCGCTTTGCTTAAGATGTCTGTTCTTCTTATCGTAATCCTCGCTTTTTATTATTCCGGATTGAGCGCCGGTCTTTCCAATGCAGGTAAAGACAGCACTGTGATTTGGGCTTTTAGTCTTTACTTGCTGTGTTTTCAATCCCTTTTGTTTCTGCTGACACTTCCTTTTGGATACTACAGCGGTTATATCCATGAACACAAATGGGATTTTTCCAATCAAACGATAAAGAGCTGGCTGCTCGAGCAGGGGAAGTCTTTTCTTTTAGGGTTTTTTTTGATGTGGATTTTATTGGGGCTTCTTTTTTTGATAATGAATGAATTTCCTCAATACTGGTGGTTGATTGCCGGCCTCGTTTATGCGCTAGTCAGTGTTGTTTTTGCCACTCTTTTTCCTGTTCTGGTATTTCCGATATTCAACAAATACACTCCCATCAGAAATAAAAATCTAACCGGTGCTTTAGAGAAAATACTGTCAAAAGAAGGTCTTAAAAGCAGTGGGTTTTTTATGGAAGATATGAGCCGGCAGACTAAAAAGGAAAATGCTTTTTTAGCCGGTTTGGGAAAGACAAGAAGAGTCATTCTGGGGGACAATCTCATCAATAATATGTCCGTCCCTGAGGTCGTATCCATCATGGCTCATGAGGTGGGTCATTACAAGCACAAACATATTTGGAAGTTTCTTATGATAGGAACGCTTCAACAGGTCATGGTCTTTTTTATGTTGGACCGCATCATGAGATTTGTTTTTCCTGGTTTTATGAGCGGAATCAGGATGAATCTCACCCTGTTTCCGTTTTTCATACTGGTTCTGGAGGGGATCTCCATATTTTTGCTTGGCCCTATTGGGAATGCCATTTCCAGATATTATGAAAAGCAGGCTGACAGATATGCCTTTGAAAATATTGATGATAAGCGCTCTTTTTTAGAGGCTCTTGCCGGGCTGACAAACAGGAATCTTATCAATGCATATCCGGAAAAATGGATAAAATTTCTTTTCTATTCTCATCCTCCTGTAGGAGAAAGGCTGGAAATGGGGGAAAGGTGATTGTCTTTTTTCGGAGGTTGCATTAGTATTATAGAAAAAAAATCACTTGGTTCGAATGATCATGGACAAAAAAAAAGAAAAAACAAAGTCTGAATTAGAAAAGGAAGGCAAAGATCTTGAAAATCGGTTATCTGAAATGGAGAATGCTTTTGTTGAGATAAAACTGGAACTGGAATCTGCCAGAAAAAAACAGGTCAATTTACTTTCCATTATCAATTCTATAGATGACCTTTTTTTCATTTTAGGACTGGACGGAACTTTTATCCGGTACTTCCAGAGCGACGATAGGCCTGACCTTTTTTTGCCTCCTGATAAGTTTTTAGGAAAGCATTTCAGCGATGTTTTTCCTAAGGAAGTGAGTGAAAAATTACAGAAAGCGGTCAATGAGGTTGAGGATAAAAACAGAAGCGCCAGTTTTGAGTATTCAATGGATATCAAGGGAAAAAAACAGATATTCGGGGCTAAGGTCACCCAATTTGATGCCTCCGGCGGGAAGTTTTTTGGATTCATCCTGGGCATTAAAAACAGGACAAAGGCGAAAGAACGTGAAGACCTGTTATCCGAGAACGAACAAAAATACAGAGCCATTTTTGCCCAGAGCACTGAGTATGTTTTTCTGGCAGACATTGACACAAGAAGGATATTGGAAGCCAACAAAGCCGTCCAGAATCTATTGGGGTATACTAGAGATGAGGTAAAGGATTTGACCCTTCATGACTTTTTAGCAACGGAGCAGGAAGATATTTATCATGAGATATTAGATGTGCTTAAGAAACACTCCTATTTCATTGGGGAAAGAAAGTTTCAGCGTAAAAACGGAATGCTTGTGGATGTGGAAATCAGCGTGAGCATCATTAGCTACAGCGGGAGGAGAGTGCTGTGTTTTGTAGCCAGAGATATCACTCCTAGAAAATTAGCGGAGAAACAGCTCTATCATGCAGCGACACATGACCGGCTGACCGGATTAAAGAACAGGCTTTTATTCTATGACCTTTTGGGGAAAGAGCTGGCAAGGGCTCGCAGAAACAAATACATGACCGCGCTTGTATATATTGATTTGGATAATTTCAAGCATGTGAATGACACACAGGGACACACCTCTGGAGATAAACTGTTGATAGCAGTGGGGTCTCGATTGAACACTCTCAAAAGGGATATGGATACTCTTGCACGGATAGGTGGGGATGAATATGTTCTTATTCTGCCTGAGATAAAAAATGAAGAAAACGTTTCTAAAAAAGCGAAGCAGATTTTAACAGAACTGCGCAAGCCTTTTGATATAGAGGGTTCTCATATTGAAATCACAGCAAGTATTGGATACTCCCTGTTTTCCAAAGATGGAAACTCTCCCGAATCTCTTATAAAGGCTGCGGATATCGCTATGTATTATGCCAAAACCCACGGCAGAGATAGATGTAAAAGGTACTTACCTGAGTTAAAAGGAAGCACGGGACGCCGTTAAGCAAACGGTTCCTCTCCATCCCAGCAGTAGGTGCACAGTTTATTTTTTGGAAGTCCTATGGCATCGACCAAGTCATCCATTTTCTGATATTTCAAGGAAGTGAGATTGAGCCTTTGTTTTATTTTTTCCACCATCCTGTTATATTTCTCAGATCCCTGCTTTGTGTATTCTTTGATATCAGCGGTGTTTTTCCCTTCTATTTGACTTATGGCAAGCCTGGCAGCAAGGTCGAATTCAGACTTTGACCTGGAGAAATTGAGGAATTTACACTTATAAAGAAGAGGAGGGCAGGCTGGTCTCATATGTACTTCCAGAGCTCCGAGTTCATACAGTCTCTGTATGGTATCTTTCAGTTGCGTCCCCCTGACTATTGAGTCTTCACAAAAGAGCAGTTTTTTTTGTTCGATCATTTCATGAACAGGAATGAGTTTCATTCTTGCGACCAAGTCTCTTGCTTTCTGTTCTTGAGGCATAAAGCTTCTCTGCCAGGTTGGAGTGTATTTGACAAAAGGTCTTTTAAATGGAATTCCCGTTCTGTTCGCATAGCCCAGGGCATGGGCTATCCCTGAATCAGGAATTCCAGCAACAAAATCCGGATGCACATCGTCATTTTCAGCAAGCTTTGCCCCGCATCTGTTTCTGACCTCTTCCACATTGATGCCTTCATAGGAAGAGGAAGGGTATCCATAATATACCCAGAGAAAGGCGCATATCTGCATAAGGTTCTGAGGAGGTTTTTTTTGCTCCACTCCCTCTTTATTTATGAACATGATTTCACCCGGACCCAAGTATTTGGTTGTTTTAAACTCCAAATTGGCAAAAGAGCATGTTTCAAGGGTTACGGCAAAGCTGTCCTCTTTTTCCCCAAGAACAATCGGAGTCCGGCCGAGTTTATCTCTGGCGGCGTATAATCCATTTTCTGTTAATATGAGGATAGAGCACGATCCTTTTATGGAATCATGGACTTTTTCAATTCCGGCTTCAAAGGATTCTTCCTGATTGATTATAGCGGAAACGAGCTCGGTCGGGTTTATGCCCCATTTTGTGATTTCAGAGAAATGGATTTTATTGTTCTTTACTGTTTTTTCCAGGAGTTCATTTATATTCTGTATGGCTCCGACAGTAACGATGGCATAGTCGCCTAAGTGAGAACGGATGACCAGCGGTTGGTTTTCGAAATCACTTATCACTCCTATTCCGGTGTTTCCATACATATGTATGATGTCATTGGCGAATTTAGATCTGAATAATGCGTTTTCTATATTATGGATGCGCTTGCTGAAGCCTTTTTCATTTTTGATGGCAAGGCCTCCTCTTTTCGTCCCTAGGTGGGAATGATAATCAGTGCCGAAGAATAGGTCTTTGACCGCATCCTTTTTTGAAACAACGCCAAAAAAACCTCCCATGGAATTCTCCTTTAATTCAATAATAACCTAACAGTTATGATTTCGCTGAATTCATTCTACACTAAGAGGGCAGGCATTTGAAAGAATTTTGCATAAACAGCGGAATTCACTTTAATAGTGGAATTGATTTGTTGATAAAGGTTATAATATTAAGCAGAAATGGGAGGATGATATGAGTATTACAAAATTCTATCTATATTCACTGTTGCTCCTTTTAGTGATTGCCCTCAGCGCGTCATGTATTGTTAAAATAGTGGATTATTCCGATCCCAGAGGGTTGATCCCGATTGAAGATTATTACAGGAATATTCGGTTCTCCCCCGGAGGTGTTGTCTCGTTAAGAAATTTTGATGGGA
This sequence comes from uncultured Eubacteriales bacterium, assembly GCA_964611275.1. Lineage (GTDB taxonomy): Bacteria > Acidobacteriota > Aminicenantia > Aminicenantales > Aminicenantaceae > WJMT01. The sequence continues at coordinate 1,134 of CAZSZS010000103.1, read as the reverse complement.
TCGTAGAGATCACAGGATGGGACAGGAATGAGCTTGATATCTATGCTGAAAAAATGATACCCAGGTCAGAAGAGACTCAGATCCGTTTTAGGATGACAGAGAAAGATATTGCCCAGATCGATATGGAAAGGTACGGGGATGAAAATGTCTCTATAAACACAAAGTCAGCTTCAGAAGAGGGTGAAGATACCGTTGTTGATTATTATATCAAAACACCGCGCCATATAAACATCCAGGATGTTTTAGCAAGATACGGGGATATCTTTATCGCTGATATTTATGGTTCTGTTTCTGTTAAGCTGGAACAGGGAAATATCGACGTAGACAATTTTTCCGGTTCCATGGACGCTTCGGTCATCAAGGGCTCCGTACAGGCCTGTCTTTATGATGTGAGAGAAGAAGATGTCATATCAGTACATGTACAGGAGGGAGATATCACGCTTTTTCTTGAAAAAAGCATAAGTGCTTCCATAAAAGCTTATTTCCCTGAAGGCGAATTCAGTTCTGAGTTTGACTTGACCGAAACCAAGGAAAAAGAGAAGGAGATCGATATGAAGCTGGGCAGCGGAGGGGCTTCTATTTATTTGACTGCCCTAAACGGCCACATCAGCATAAAAATAATCGAGCCTGATCAGACAGATATGGCATCACCCCTATATTCATCCGCGGAATAGGAGAGGAGGCAAAAAATGGAAGAAAAAAAGAAAGTGGTATTAACCGGTATTGTGTTTATTCTGGTCGTTGCAGCCGTCATCGTCGTGTATTATTTAGCCACGCATAACAAAGCACCAGAAGACACGGAAGCTGCTGAAATCGTCGTGGAAGAACCCTTGGAAAAAGTGGAAAAGGAAAAAACCGAACCTGAGCCAGTAGAAACCATTGATGTAACATTGGAGGAAAGCGATGATGTTTTAAGGGGTTTCCTGGAGAACATAACATCTGACCCGAGATTTGCCAAATGGATGATGACTGACCATTTGATAAAAAATTTTGTAGCGGCCGTGGATAATATCGCCCATGGTTTAAGTCCGCGAGAACAGGTAGATTTCTTTGAGCCAGAAGGGGAATTTTTAGTAGAGAAAAAAGGAGATCTTTTTATTATTGATGAGGATACTTACAAACGGTACAATCCAG
>CAZSZS010000102.1:0-4044 GCA_964611275.1 uncultured Eubacteriales bacterium | reverse complement strand
TTCGGCTTTCACGCTGGATGTCCGGGGCGAGTATCTGAATTTGTAATAATGAAAAACAGCTGCTTCAATTCCTGATATCTCGATTTTTTCCTTAAGCTGTCCGTACAGTGTTTCCGGAGCCCTATAGGAAATGATTTTATCAAGCACTGGATCCCTATTCGCTGCATATTCTTCTGAGGAAAGTCCAACTTGGATATTTGGAGCTACCCAGGGCCTCTTTTCATCCACACTCCAATCTCTCCAATAAACCGAAGAGATTCTGGCTGTAAGCTGACTGTTGGGGAGCACAAATTTTCGGGAATCTCCATAATGGCTGGGCGCATTTCCGGTCGGTTCTCCCACAAATATGACCTGAGTCCACTTTTCAATATCTGTAACTAAATTCATGGCTGCTGAGAAAGTGCGTCTTCCTATGACTGTGAACAGCTTGCCGTACCGGTTGATTTTGTCTGACTTGATTAAAGATAGGACCAAGGGACGGCTTAGATAATTATTCCCTCCCCCATTCGTCCTGAGATCAAGAACCAATTTCTCAACAGCATGGGAGTTCACGGATTCAAAAAGCCTTTGGGAAAACTGAGCGATGGTCTCTTCCCTATTGTCCTGGATGCAGTTCACCTGAACATACATAAGCTTTTTATCAGGAAGGTATTCAAACCAGAAATTTTCCTCTTGATTCTTCAAGTAAAGAGGCAAGGGATTTTGAGATTCCTGATTTGCAGAGATCCACTGGATTTTGGCTTCAGGATCCAGAGCCTTGAATGTATATTCTTTTTCCTCATCGGTTTTGGTTTGGAACACAAAAGAGGCTTCTTCTTTGCTGTCGCACAGATTTTGGGCATGGAGGACTTCCGGAATGGTCAGCATTGAGGGAGCGATGAGCTTGAACCACATATCACTGTCATAATGGACCACAGGGCGAACCGCTTCCAGAGCTTCGTCTGCTTTTTTATTTCCTGCTTTTATGACTCTGGTTCCCAGGAGATTTCTGAATTCAGGGGTTGCCGCTTGAACATAAAGACCATCAGAATAAAGATAAAGACGGAGAGGAAGAAAATGAAATCGAAGAGCCTGTTCCGGGGTTTTGGTTTGAGTATGGCTTTGACCAATGCTGGCTTCCGGATCCAATGGCAAAGTCAATCGAGTATGGCCGTCTTGAATCAGGGCAGCCAGCCGGGCCATGCCCACTATGATTTCATGGTCCTCAAGTTGAGGGATTTGCCGGTCTAATTTTTCGACCTCTTTCCAGAAAACCTCAGCAGATATACGATCAAATGGATTCCGGTGTTCCTGAGCTACTTTTTGGGCCAAAAACTTGAGATCCTTTCTCCACTGCTGGGCATTAAGAATATTTGCTGATATCAAAGGGAGAACAGAACCTAAAAGAAATAGGCAAAAACAGAAACAGGCAAGCAGTCTGTCTGTGGTTTTATTCAGAGTATTCTTCATAGACTTCCTCCTTTATTCATCAATTTCTACGGAATAAATTTGATTAAGGTTTACTGAAAATTTACTTTTTTGAGGAATTCCTCTCCCATATATTGAAGGCTCGTGGCTTTTTCTGATTCTTTGTCGAATTGGAAGCTGATCACTTCTCCTCCTCCGCGAAGTTCCACTCGGAACTGGTTTTTTGTAGCGTTGTAGACTTCAGCGCGTGACCACATGACCCCCATTTTAACTTCCAATTCTTCTCCAAGAACATACCATCTCATCTGACCGTATTTTGGGTTTTCATAGATACCTGCATAAGACTCCAGAGGACGAGGCAGCGGTTTCAAGCGTGACCTTCTCTCTTTGAGGTGCTCGGCCATTTGATCTTTTAATTTTTCTGCATTAGCTTTGAAATTTTTTACCTTCTCTGTGTAATTCTGTTCCAGATTCTCTTTAGACAGAAGACGATCATAGATGTAGGAAGCAACCAGGTCCGCTGCATAGAACGCGGGACCAGACCCATTCACCAAAACCACAACACCCAGGTCATGGTCAGGCATAAATGACACATGAGAGCGGTATCCTGAGAAGCTGCCAAACCTATGGATGAGAGTCTTCCCATCCAAAGTACCCAAATCCCATCCATAACCCCATCCAAAGCGGTGAATGGAACCGAAATCACGGTCCTGGTCTACATGTTTGAGTTGAGTTTCTTTTATGGACTCTTGAGAGAACACCCGGCGGCCTTCAAGTATCCCGCCACTCAAATGAGCGGCTAAATAACGCGCCAAATCAACGGGTGAAGCAAAATGGCCTCCTGCAGCATGCAAATTGGAGTCCTCTTTTGCCAGGCGGGCCCTCCTCCATCCTTCCGGCAAAAAATAATGAGGATAGGCAATGAGATCAGGATCTATATGAGACCGGTAGGCGGTCGTTTGCTTCATTCCCAGTGGTTCTATTACTTTGCTGCTTACCACATCCTTCCAGCTTTTTCCATAACAGGATTCAAGGATCATTCCCAAGAGATTATAGCCCAGGTTGTTGTAATTAAAAGTCCCTTTCTTCCCTGTGGCTTCATGATAACGGAGAAGTTCCAGAAGTTGAGGCCGGGTGAATTGACCGCTGTAAGCGGTCCGGAATGTAATAGGGCCGTCTCCTGAAAGTCCATGAGTCAGTGTGAGGAGGTCCTTGACTGTAATAGAATCTTGAGGAATGCCGGGGGGCAGTTGGGCTTGAGGAAGGTAAGAGGTCATGGGCTTTTCAATATCGAGTTCTCCGCTTTGAGAAGCCAAGACAACGGCTAGGGCTGTGAGTGATTTAGTGGTGGAAGCAATATAGAACCGGGTGTGTTCAGTGACAGGGCGTCCTGTGTCTTTATCGGCTGTACCAAAACCTTCCGTATAGACAACACAGTCTTTGTAAGCGACTGCTATTCCTATTCCCGGGCTCAGCTTTTCTTCAATTATTTTTCGGGAAAAGCAAGAGACATCTGAGCGCCAGTCTCCTCCGATATAGGTTTGTCCTGCAGTCATGTGAGAAACTGTAATAAAAAACACAGCTGTTAGGCATAAAAATTTTTTCATGCTAACCTCCATTTTTATAGAATGAAGCTCTGCATTATTAATACGAAAAAGAGAGACAAAAAGACGAAAAAAAGAAATAAACGGACGAAATCCCTTTCTTTAGTCTTCACAAATAAAAGAAATATATCTTGACTTTTCGGTTTATATGTTTTGCAAGTGAATACATATCTTATTGAGGAGGCGAACATGAATCTGCTTTCCCGTTCTGAAGAGATCATTCTATTGGCTATTTGGAAACTCAAAGAAGATGCCTACGGAGTGAACATAAGAAATCTAGTGAACGATTCCACAGGATACAAATGGTCTATTGGAGCTGTCTATGCTCCCCTGCACCGTCTGGTCAAAAAGGGATATGTCAGTTCCAGCAAAGGAGATCCGGCCCCTGAAAGAGGGGGGCGGCATAAAGTCTATTATAAAATCACTTCTGACGGAAAAAAGGCCCTGAGCGCGATAAAACATGTGAACGAATCCATATGGAAGGATGCCCCGGTGCTGAATGTTGAGAAATCATAAGAAAGAAAGACTCTTTTCCTCCCCTGCCCCCAAACTAGCCCGGTGGGTGTTGTCCTGGATCATTAATAACGACATTCGTTATTAGCTCAAGGGGATTTCGATGAAATATTCGCATTGATGGCAAAGGAAGAAGGGCTCTATAAGGCAAGAATGTGGTATTGGGCGCAGATTGCCAGATCGATTCCGTCCTTTATCAAGGATATCTTATACTGGAGATCACAAATGTTTAGAAATTATTTAAAAATCGCTTCCCGGAACTTTGCCAGGCAGTAACTCTATTCCTTCATCAGTATCGGCGGATTGGCCGTTGGCATGGCCTTTTGTTCTGGCATCTTCGATTTCGCCGCTGAAGATTGGATCCGCATCTTTCCAGAGATCAAGGAATTTTTCATAGTGGCGGACAGCCTCGGATGAATTCTCTTGCTGCTCATATATCCGGCCTAATAGGTAATAACTTTGGGCGTAAAAATCCCCGTATGAGCTTCTGCCAGGAATGAGATGAATAAGTTCTTCGAAT
>CAZSZS010000101.1:0-16563 GCA_964611275.1 uncultured Eubacteriales bacterium | reverse complement strand
TCCAACATATATATTTTAATTTTAACGGATTACTCCCCTTTTAATTGAAATATGAATCGTGCAGGTTAATATATCTTTAAAATTTTTGCCTGAAACATTAAACTTATCTTACGGAGGACAAAAAATGAGAAAAAAGATACTAGGGGTCATCTGTCTGGCAGTCTTTTTTTCCTTTGGCTTCGGGAGTGACATCAGCAGTCTTTCCGATGTGTTCGCCCCGGGAAAGGGGCTTCTGGATAAAGACGGGGACGGTTTTCCTGACGGCATCGGGCTGTACCTCATCATTCCTGAGAACGCCTCGCCATATGAGGTCATTTCCGCATCTGACATCGCGGCCAGAGCAAATCTGGAAAGCCTGGTGGTCGACATGGACCTTCTCTCAAAAGACGCCTTTCCTGTTTTTAAGAATAAAACCAGCTCCTGCCCTGTCATCATAAGCTGCGACCTGTCATGGATAAAAAAAACAGTTCCCGGTCTCAAGGAACTGCCGGATGATCTCCCCTCTCATCAAGGACTGGTCTGTGTTTCCCCGTCAAACCACGGTAAAATCATTATGGTTACAGCCGGATCCGAAGAAACTCTGCTCAAAACAAGCCGGGCCTTTTTCCTGAGATGGCCTTATCTCTGGGATATCTGGGGGAGAGAACAGGGAGCCACCTATCCAAAGGTGGAAAAAGACATTAAAACCTATTTAAAATCCCGCCGCCTATCCATTCCGGAGGTCAACATCATCTCTGCCCTTTATGAATTTCCGGACAAAGAGTCCTCTTATGAAACCATCAACAGACTGGAATTCAATCAGGACCAGATCAAAAGCCTCACAGTCGAACTTGCATTTGAGAACACAAATGATAGGAATCAGGCCTATGAAGCCCTTCAGGATCTGGCCCTCAACCATAAAAGGGGTTTGGAGACCGAGGTGCTTTCCTATCCGGGATGCGCTGAACTCAGCCTCCGTATCAAATCACAAAAGGATTCTAGAAGGCTAAAGATGCCCAGGGTGGGCTATCCCAAGAGGATACTCACTCCCTCCTATAAATCTCCTGTGAAAACAGAAGTCCAGGAAAACGATTTTGACCTTATCGATATGCTCTCCCTCAGCGGTATCTACTCGGATAAAAACCAGGACAGGATCCCGGATGACATAAACACTTCTTTAATCGCACCTGAAAAAGGCAGCCTGAGAGAACTCGCCTCTCTTTCATCAAGGCTGACTCTCCATACAGCAGGCGCTTCCTTTCCTCTGGCCTACCTGGATTCAGAAATCGAAAAACCGGAGGATCTACCCAATCCTATCATCATAGGGAAAAACAATTCCCTCTATAAAGAGCTTGTCAAAACAGGGAAACTGAGTGCGCCTGAATTACAACCCGGGACAGCTGCTGTCCATATCGTGCCCCGGGCTTTTAACAAATCCAATGCGGTCGTGCTTTTTGGATCGGATGACAACAGCCTTACAGGACTTGTTGATTATCTCTCCCGGGTCTATCCTTATTTTGACGCATACAAACCGGGCCGTCCGGAACTTCAGGACATCCCTTCTGCCCTTGAGGAATTTTTTGACGGAAAGAGAGGGAGCACTGAAGGTTCTTTTCTTTTCAAATTAAAGGACATCATAAAAAAATTAAACCACAAGAAAATAAAAACATTCTCAGTCGACTTCTGTTTGCCGGAAAAAAACAAAGAGTATGAAGATTATGTACACAAATACTTAGAAAACTCCTTAGATGCGGAAGAATTAACCATAGAATCCTCTTCCTTTGATGACAGTCAAACCGTTTTTCAGAAGGAAAAAATCTTTGACTGGGAAGTCGATGACGTCTTTCGCCAACTTGAAAAATTCATAAACAGCGGCCAATGGAGCCGAAGCCCTCTCCACATCAGCATCGGCGTCAGCGAATCCCCGGAAACCAGAGAAAAAATAAAAAAAACGGTCAAAGAACTGTTGGAGAGAAATAAGATCAAGGACTTCCGGATTGATGTTCTCTCCTCTTATAAACAGGGATTCTTCTGGCTCAAAGAAAAAATGATCCCCTCTCTTCAATCCGAGAATACAGACCATGTCGTTATCCAGTTTTCCAGATTCACGGATGACTTCAAAAAGCTTAAAAGATTCTATGCCGACCCTTACCGATGGCTTCAAGAGCTGTATCCCATAGATGATCTCATCTCCGAAGAGACGGGAATCCCCATTGATAACATCATCTTTGAGATAAAAGACGAAAAAGAGCCTACGTATGTCATCACAGCCTATGACGATAAGGAAAAGAAAATTTTCACAGACCATTTCTCCCCCCGTGTTAAGAAATCCAGCTATCTCAACGTCCTTCCGGAATGGGGAACAGTGACCCGAACCACAGGATGGCTTCAGATCAGAGAGAAAGAGAAAGTCGTTCTGGACGTCCCTATTGAGAGTGACCTTGAGAGATTCTGGGATTTTTATCAAGCTGAGGTCCTTACTTCTGTCTATGACTACATCCTAAAGAAAACGGATAACAAACCATCATTCAAGAAACAGCCCTATTTCAAACGGCTTCTGATAGAGATGTGGCTGAGTGAACCTGATTACAGGCTTGGCCTGGACCAGGAGATCATAAGCAGCCTGGAAGCCATTCATGATGAGATATATTTTGACACCCTTGATTTTCTCAGGGGAATCACAGACATCCGGACAGAAGAGACCGACCTTCCCGAAGACTCATCCCGTTACTCAGCCCCGGGAAACGTCCTTCCCCTCATCCATCCTTCCACAGAAGGAAAAAAACCTAAAGTAAGCATTCTGTTCGAAGACAGACAGGCACAATCTCCCTTTATGACCGTAAGCTGGAGTGATGATGCGGGAAACACATCAAAGGAACGGATCGAATTCGATCCGGTTGAAGTGAAAAAATTGAGCACTTCCGCTCTTCTCTATGATTCAGAGAAAAACAGGATCCATGACCTCACTATCGATGCAGAGATCGAAAAAGAGGAACCCTATCTTGAACTCATAGAGATCATTGATTCCTTAAGGGAACTCACTGATCAAGGAATCACACCGCTTTCTTTTCATTATCCCGATCTCAACCAATTTACCCTTAAAATCAAACATAAAGACATCTTTAAGGATGAAACATTTCCTGTTTCATACGATGGTTCAGAAGACCAGAAGGCAAAAAAGAAAGAGGCGGCAGACCATGATATTGTTCCCACCGAGGAAATCATTTCTCCCCAGATGTGTCTGGATATCGTGGACAGACTTTCCGGATTTGAGTCCATCCGAACCTATATAGGCGGGAGGTCCTATGAGGGAAAAAAGGTCCCTGTGATTGAGATCCACTCTCCTACGGACCCATACACCTCTCTCCAGAGGCTCATCACATTTAAGCCCACGCTTTACTGCAACGGACGCCAACATGCCAATGAGGTCTGTTCAACAAACTACATCCTCAAATTCGCGGAACTCGCTGCGAAGAACGACGAATACAGGTCTTTTTTGAAAAAAATAAATTTCGTTTTTCATCCCATGGAAAACCCTGATGGTGCGGAACTGGCCTACAAACTGCAAAAATTAACCCCTTTTCACAGCCTGCATGCAGGGCGGTATTCCACATTGGGTATAGATATCGGTCATCAGGTCAACGCGGACCATCCCATACTTCCGGAAGCTAAAGTCAGAAAAAACCTGTACGACCGGTGGCTTCCTGACATCCATCTCAATCTCCACGGCTATCCTTCACATGAATGGGTCCAGCCTTTCTCGGATTACACTCCGTTTCTATTCAGAGACTACTGGATCCCCCGGGGATGGTTTGTGTACTACAGGACCGTTTCCCTTCCTATATATGAGAAATGGACAAAAGCCGGAGAATCTCTAAAAAAATATATCATAGAGGGACTTCATTCCCCTGAAAACATCCGCCTCTCAAACAAATCACTCTACGACAGATATTACCGCTGGGCCGCGCGATGGCACCCTCATATGAACAACCTGGAAATCCAGGGTGGCGTCAATATCTATTCAAAAAGGCAGAGTTCCACGGAAAGCAAGCTGACAGAGAAAAGAAAAATAACATTCGCAGAAGAAACTCCGGAACTTATGGATGAAACAGCCCAGGGGGAATGGCTGGACTTTCTTGTTGAACAGGGGCTCTCCTACATCAAAGCCCATGCCCGTTACCTCTCAGAAAGCACATTCCAGATCTCAAGGATCGAGGAAGAGATCAAAGATAAAATATGTATCCAGTTCATTAGAAGCAGGCCGGGAGAGCCGGAAAAATAAAGGATCAATCAAAGAGAACAGTATTGTAAAACAAAAGAGAAACTGATAATATAAAAATCAGATTGTTGGATTTCATTTCATAAGTGTAACTTAAGATGAACCTTCTTTTGATAGATGAGAGCCTTTCACTGTATGATAATGTCAAGGATTCCTCTTTCGTTGATACATGTGAGGTCTATTTTTCCGAAAGCACGGATTCCATCCTCAAGCACATAAAAGAGCATCACATTGATGTCGTGATGACGGATGTGGATAGATACAAAGACAAGGCCTTATCCCTCATTAAAGAGCTCCATAACTTTGACTCACTGATCGATATCATACTCATTGGGAACGCCAAATCCACAGAAAATGTCATGGATATAATAAAAAGAGGGGCTTCTGATTATATTGAAAAACCCATTCAACAAGATATCGTAGAAAAAACACTCGGCGCTATCAATGAAAAAAGAAATCTCAAAAAAGAGACCTATCTTCTGGAGAAAAGGCTGGAAGAAAAATATTCGTTCAAAGGAATCGTAGGGAAAAGTCCTTATATGTTTGAGATCTTTTCTCTGGTTGAAAAAATCTCAAAATTTTTTTCCAGCATTCTGGTTACCGGAGAGACCGGTACAGGGAAAGAACTGATCGCCCATGCCATCCATGAGCTGAGCACCCGAAACAACAGACAGCTTGTCATATGCGACTGCGTTTCCATTCCGGAAAACCTGTTTGAATCCGAACTCTTTGGCTATAAAAAAGGAGCTTTTACCGGGGCTCTGGTAAACAAACAGGGACTTTTTGAAGCCGCTCATAAAAGCATCATCTTTTTGGACGAAATAGGAGAGATCCCTTTGGCTGTCCAGGCCAAATTACTCAGAGTGCTCGAAAGCCATCAATTCAGGCCTCTTGGGTCTAATGAGACCAAAGAAGTGGATGTAAAAGTCATCGCTGCCACAAACAGGGATCTGTCAGAATGCATAGAAAACAATACTTTTAGGGAAGACCTCTTCCACAGGGTCAACAAGGTGGAGGTCCACCTGCCTCCTCTGAGGGAACGAAGAGAAGATATCCCGCTTCTGGTCAGGCATTTCTTAGAAAATCTGAGCAAAAAAGTCGACAAAAAAATAAAAGGGATATCCATGAAAGTCCAAAAGCTGTTTTCAAAATACCACTGGCCCGGAAATGTCAGAGAGTTGAAAAATGTTCTGGAAAGGGCAGCGCTGGTTACAAAAAAAGAGTTTATTGACGTAAATGACCTTCCTGAATATCTCCATGACACATCGATTTTAAAGCAGAAGGGCCCCAAAATAGATAAAGAGAACTTTTCTTCTCTGGAAGACCTGGAAAAAGACTACATCACATATTTGATAAACCAGACAGACTACAATATAAAAAAGACAGCGGATATCTTAAATATATCAAGGACCACTCTCTATAGTAAGTTAAAAAAATACAATATCACCCATTAATCTCTCTTAAATCTGACTGATCATGTTCATTTATTGAACACTATTCCCTTTTTCTTTATTATTCCTTTATTTTCAATAAGTTACAACACTTTTACAAAAAAAGTGTTCATAAATTGATCACTTTTTATGATTTTTCTCTTCCTTAACGATTCCCGTATCTTTTTTATTTTAAACAACTTACAAAATCCAAAACTCATGGCATCCATCTTGCATTTTATAAGGACAAATTCAAGAAAAAAGAGGATGACATGATAAACAATAAAAAAACAAAAAAAGCAAGAACAACAAAGGTATTAAGCGTTTCAATCATTTTAGCCATGCTGTGTTTTTCATCTTTAAAAGCCGAAGGCAACAGTGACAGTGAGGCACTCATATCGGGCCAACAGCTTCTTTCCACGGTTGTTATCAATCAAATCATAACTCCCTTGGAAAAAACCTCCATTGAATCCGCTTCCCTATTCACATACTCAAACAACAACGATAAGACCTATGATTTCTCTATCAAGCCAACAACCCCCGAAACCAACTATCCGGAAACCTATAAATTCGTCCAGGAATATAGAAAAAGGCACAAATTCGAAAGCACTCTGTTCGAAGCGAGCTTGATAGCAAATCTGGCCCTCAATGCCGCTGATTATTTTTCCACAAGAGAAGCATTGAAATACGAAGGCCTGGAGGAAGGAAATCCTCTCATGAAGCCGTTTGTCAAGAATGATTTTACTTTTGCAGCTGTAAAGATCGGTATGTCATTGACAAGTTACTTTGTGATGAAAAAACTTTTCAAACGAAACAAGACCCTGGCATGGGTTACCAGTATAGTCAGCAATATAGCTCTGTCCTATGTGGTATCGAGCAATATGTCCCATATCTATGAAGCAAGAAACAGATGATAGGATATGACCATGAAAAAACAACAGATGCAAATCTTAAATTCAGAAAAAATGAAAACCTTCTTTTATCATACTGTTATCATTAAAAATATAAACTCAAATTCAAGGCAACTGCCAACTCTTGAAAGATTGAAAAAAGAATATATCGAATATCTGCTTAAAATCACAGACAACAATAAAACAGAGACAGCGGACATACTCAATATATCCATTCCCGGCCTCTATAAGAAAATCCAAAGATACGGGCTCTGCCATTAACCTGAATTTCAGTAAGCTTTCTGCAATCTCGACTCGTTCATCATCCAGGTTATGAGTTCCTCTATTTTTTCATCCTTAAAACCAATGTAAATATTTTACGTATTTGGAAACACAGAGAAATGTTTTGCTTTACACTGCAAAAATTTCATTTTAGAATTTAAGAAGACTTAGGAGGAGAAGATGAAAAAATTATTCTCAATAGCAGTTGTATTTTTTATGATGCTCAGCATATCCGCTTTATCCTTATTTTGCAACGCCGCCCAAGATAACAAGACAGATGCCAAAGCCGCCCAGATCCTTTCAAAAATGATTGAAGCGCAGGGGGGTAAAAAACGGATCCAGGAGATAAAGGACATGGTCGTTACCGGGACCGTGGAAATCACCCAGATGGGGCTGGATGGATCTCTCACCATCTATCAAAAAGAACCGGATAAACTGCGTTCAGATATCGAAGTGATGGGCATGATCATTACACAGGCTTATGACGGGAAAACAGGCTGGTGGATCAATCCTCAAACAGGAGAAACGGAAGAGATGTCTGAACAAATGGCCACTGAAATGAAAAGAGATGCTTTGGGGAACGACTCTCTTCTCAATCCGGAAAAATACGGGATCTTTTACACTTACGACGGCACGGAAACCATTGATGGAGTGGAACATCATATCCTTACACAACACCACACAGACGGATATGAGGCCACTCTCTTTATCAGTGGCGAGACGTATCTCGTCAGCAGGAGCAAGGCTATAACCCTGGCCCAGACCGGAGTGGAAGTAATGATTGAAACCTATCACTCTGACTACAAAGAAATAGACGGAACCATGGTGGCTCATTCTCTTATTGTTTACCAAGACGGTGAAGAATATATGGTGACAACCATCACAGACGTTCAGTACAACACAGGACTTGAGGACTCTTTATTTAAGAAGGATTGAGGGATTACGTTTCTATCTCCGCCAGGACGCGGTGAGCCAATTTTAGAGCGCGCACCCCTTCAGCTCCGCTTACTTTTCTCTGCTTTCCGTCATTAAGACATTTGAAGAAATTGATGAGTTCTTTCTTTAAGGGCTCTTCCTTTTTTATCTCCAAAGACATAATATCAGCCTGCCGTCCGTTTAAAGGAAAAACCTTGATCTCCTGATCAATATAATCAACCGAATAATAGGATGTCGGTTCGAATATTCTTAGATTTCTGACCTTGCCCTGGTGAACCCGGCTGGCCGTTAAGGTGGCCACACACCCAGACTTAAACTCGAGCCTGGCATTGGCGATATCAAATTTTTCTGAAAGCACATGAATAGCTGAGGACCTTATGATCTCGACCGTATCATTTATCAAATCAAGAATAATATCCAAATCATGGATCATCAGGTCCAATACGACATTTGTATCCAAGGAACGGGCTGAAAAAGAACCAAGCCTCTGGACCTCTATGAACTTAGGTTCAGTGATGAGATTCTTCAGCTTCTCAACAGCAGGATTAAATCTCTCCAAATGCCCGACCTGGAGTATCAGGCCTTTCTTTTTTGCCAGGGCAACCAGTTCTTCACCCTGCTCCACGGTATCAGTGATCGGTTTTTCCACAAGAACCGACTTCCCTGCTTGAAGCAGTTTCTTGGTAATGGAAAAATGTTCACTTGTAGTGGTCGCTACAATACCCACATCCATATCATCAAGCATATCTTCGAAATTCTCATGATAAGGGACACGATGACGGTTACCTATGACCATCGCTTTATTTTTATCTATATCTGCGACCGCTTTCAAATCAGCTTCCTCAAGATATGATAGGATCCTTGCATGCTGGGTTCCAAGATACCCGACTCCGATAATTCCTACTCTTTTCTTAGCCATTTATGATTATCAGCCTTATTGATTTTCAGCCCTATAGTTTAATCCCTCCGGCCAAAATATTCAAATCATTTAAAAACCTGATGAATAATTAAGGCTAAATCAAACTCTCTCACTTTCTTGAAATGATGGTTATCCCGTTTTGTTCTGCCAGTTTCAGCGCTTTGTCTTTGTTCATGAAAAGCACTTTTTCGGCCTCTATACACAGGGCTGAGCATCCTGCCCTTTTAAGGCTTTGAACCGTTGTCAATCCCACAGCTGGCTGGTCGATCCTTATATCCTGATGTGTACGGGCGACTTTGAGCACAACACACCCATTTCCTCCTAAAACCCCGCCTCTGATTATCGTCTCGTCCGTTCCCTCCATGCCCTCCACAGCAACCACAGCTTTGTCTTTTATGACCACGGCCTGTCCTATCTCAAGATCAGCCATTTGTTTGGCAATAGGCCATCCATAGTCGATATCCTCTTTGACAGCGGGAGATGCTTTTTCTTTGGTTAAAACACCCTGCTCACAGAAAAAATCCGATAGAAAACGGGAAGGATCCAAGACCTCGATTCCCTGACTTTCTATATAGTCAAATACAGCCCTTACAATTTCGTCCGGATTCCTGCTTTTTGTTTTTTTCATAAAAGAAGATAAAAGCAGAGGATAAGAGCCCTCTGAGTATATATCTCTATGCCTGACTTTCCCTGCGAATATTATCTGGCGGACATCATTCTTTTTAAAAAAAGAAACAATGCTTAAAAAATCCTTTACCTCAAAACTGGCATATGAATCGGCCGGCTCTGCAACTCTTTCATCGGATTCACCGTGTATACCCGCCGCAATACAGGCATACCCTTCCTCTTTAGCCTTACGGCATATATATAAGGGGATCCCCCCTGAACCCGCGACGATCCCTAACCTTTTTTCTCTCTTCACTGCTGTTTTTTCAATATTCCACGCTTGGAAGAACTGATAAAATCAATGATCTCCTTTCTGTCGTCACTTGGAGATATTTCTGCTTTTATTTTCTCAACAGCCTGGCTGGTATTCAAGTCAGAGTGAAACAAAAGATGATACATTTTTTTGATGACCCGAATTCTCTCCCTTGAAAATTTTTCTCTTCGCAGACCAACCGCATTGATCCCGTAAAAAAGAACGGGCCGACTGCCCGCTACCCGGGAAAAAGGAAGGACATCCTGGGTGATCACGGAATAACCACCTATAAAGGCATACTTTCCTACCCGGCAAAATTGATGCAGGCCACTTAAACCTCCTATTTGGGCATAGTCATCAATAAAACAATGACCACCCAGAGTGGCCCCATTTATAAAAACAACATGGTTACCAACAACACAATCATGGGCAATATGGGAGTAGGCCATAAAATAATTATCATCCCCTATCTTTGTCTCTCCACCTCCCTTTTGCGTCCCTTTGTCTACGGTCATAAATCCTCTGAACACATTTCTATTCCCTATGACCACTCGGGTGGGCTCTTGTTTATACGTGAGATCCTGGGGTTCAGTCCCAATTGAGGTGTATGGGAAAAAATGACAGTGCTGTCCGATTAAGGTATGACCGGTCACATAAACATGCGCATCGATTTTGGTTCCCTTCCCTATGGAAACATGTTTTCCTATAACAGAATAAGGGCCTATAAAAACACCTTCATCCAGAAAGGCTTCTGTGTGTATTTCTGCAGTGGGATGAATATATGTTTCACTCCCGTCCATTCATCTCCTCTTGATGCAGCATAGATGCTATGATCTCAGATTCCACCACTATATCCCCGTCCACCACAGCCTTCCCCTTGATTTCACAGAACCTTTTCCTCATTTTGACCATATCAACATAAAATTTAATCTGATCCCCTGGTATGACCGGTTTTCTGAATTTGGCATTGGTTATCTTACTCAACATCATGAACCAATCATTAGGATCAGGGACAGAGTGATACACCAGAATACCTCCGCTCTGAGCCATGGCCTCAACGATGAGGACTCCCGGCATGATCTTGTTTCCCGGAAAATGACCATTAAAAAAGGGCTCGTTATAGGTCACATTCTTAAGAGTTAAAATTGACTTTCCCTTTTCCAATTTTAAAACCCTGTCCACCAACAAAAAAGGATATCGATGAGGCAGTATATTCTGGATTTCTCTTATATCAATAAAATAATTTTTATTGTTTTGCTTTTTGGGCATCGTATCTCTGGATCACTTCTTGAGTGATATCGGCAGATGGACTGAAAAAGACAACCCCGCTGTTCTGACGGTCGAAAATAGCTGCCAGCCCTTTCTCCTTTCCGATCTGCTCGATAATGGGCATCACTTCATTCTGGATCTTCTGGAAGAGCCTTGCTGCGGTTTCATTCATATCTCTTTGGCTGTCTTCATAGATCCTCTGTCTCTCCGTTCTTAATCGCTCAAGGTCTGAGTTGAGATTCAATCGAGCTTCCTGAGTCAAGGTTAAACTCTGCGTGTTTATCTTTTTCTGCAGCTCTCGGATTTCCTCATCTTTATTGGCCAGCTGCTTTTGATTGACTGACTCCTTTTCCCTGAGCTGGGCCATCACTTTTTTTCCTTCGATGGAGTTCTGCAGTATTAGGTTGGAATCGACAACTCCTATTTTTTGATCTTCCTGAGCAAAACCTGTTGAAAATAAAAGAGAAAGAATAAGAGTAAGAAAAAGAAATTTGCTTGTGCTCCTTGATAACATCTTAAGCCTCCTATTTATTATTTTAAATGTTTATTTTAAAAAGTTGTTCCTATGGCAAAACGAAACTTAAAATTAGAATCCCCTGACCGTGCTATTCGATTGTTGTATGAGAATATAAGCCTGAAAGGAACCCTCAAAGCAGGAACAAAGATCCTGGCTTCCAATCCTGCGGATGAATACATATTACTGATATCAACATCCTGTTCAGAAGAATAGGCGTTTCCCCTGTCATAGAACAATATGGCATAAACCGGCCCTCCTAAAGGAATGATATACTCTGCATTGAAAACAAGGGATTTGACTCCTCCCATATTGTAACCTTCTTCATTCCGTGGACCGATGGTGTAAATATCATAACCTCTTATTGACCTTTCTCCTCCAAGATAAAATCTTTCCCAGTAAGGAATGGCTGTATCACCGCTAGCATTAATGAATTTATACTCAACATGGAAACCGAGAGATGTATTCCCTAAAATAGGCTTGTATATAGTCCACTCAAAAGTCGGTTTTATCATTGTGACATCCCCGCCTAAAATCCCTCCTGCAAATTCACAACTTACAAGATAGAGTGTGCCTCTCGAAGGGGTTAAGGGGCTGTCAACTGTATTCCGGTAGACCATGGGAGTGATGCTGCTTATATCGTATTTTCCGTAAGTATACGCACCACCGTAGTAAGAGGAATAATAATTATAGTAATCATAACCATACATTGAGTAATAGAGGTCACTGTAATAGCTGTCTCCCTCCTCGCCTTCATATTCACTCATCTCTAAAAACTCAAGTCCGTAGGACAATCTGGCTCTCCAGTATCCTTTTACACGGCCCCCTACATGGACATTGATTCCTCTTCCCTTCCTATTAAACAAACCCGGATAAACGATATACCGGTCATAAATATTAAAACCTGCATTCAAGGGGAGGTCAAAGATATAGGGTTCTGTAAATCCAAATGAATATACTTTTGTCCG
The DNA here is from genome assembly GCA_964611275.1 of uncultured Eubacteriales bacterium. Classification (GTDB taxonomy): domain Bacteria; phylum Acidobacteriota; class Aminicenantia; order Aminicenantales; family Aminicenantaceae; genus WJMT01. Next base: position 4,178 of record CAZSZS010000101.1, on the reverse strand, counting down.
CTTTCCGTAAGTCGCTGTTAATTCTAATGTCTCTCCGGCTCCCAGAAAATTAACGGTTGAGTAACTTAATGACACAAAGGCTCCCTGGTATCCACTGTATCCTGCAGAAAACTGAATATTGTTTCTCTGTAATTCAGTCACATTAATGGTGACGTCGACCTGGGATGGATCCTGAGGATCAGGATTGATATTAGGGTCCTGATCGATTTCGACGAGGCCCAGTTGATTTATTCTGAGCAAGCTGTTCTTAAACATATCATAACTGAACCGGCTTCCCTCTCTTGTCATCATCTCCCGGCGCATGACTTTATCGTTGGTATACGTATTTCCCTTAAACTCTATCCTGTGGATATAGGCCACCGGACCCTCCACTATATTATAGGTCACATTCACCCTCTTGTTTTTTGGATCAAGACGCTCAACCGGAATGACTCTGACATACATATATCCAAAATTTTGATAGAGTTTGCTTATTTCTTCCACTCCTTTTTCTCTGTCATCTATGCTGTATACAGTTCCTTCCTTCAAAGGAATCAGTGTTCTTAAATTCTTTGCATTAAAAAATTCATTGCCATCTATAGTAATGTCTCCGACAAAATACAAATACCCTGCATCAACAGGAATAATGATCTGTTTCATGGTCTGTTTTTTGAAGAAAATCGACCTTTTTTCAATTTCCTTTATGACAGGTTCCCCGACTTGCGCCTCCATAAAGCCGTGCTCTTTGTACTTTTCAACCAGATTTGATACATCTGATTCAAGCTGATCCTGCTTGTATGTATCCTTTCCGCTTGCCCATGAGACAAAGCTGTGTTCCTTGTTCTCTTTCAATGCATTCATAAGAGTGCTATCTCTGAGTTTGGGTGCCCCCTCAAAAACAACCTCACCGATTTTGATTTTGTGCCCCGCATCAACATTAAAAATGATTTCGACTTCATTCTTTCCTTTTTGCTTCACTTCTGTCTCAACTTTCCCTGTAGAAAGCCCCTTCTCTTCCATTATGCTCTTTATGGTGTCTTCTATCTTTCTTATAGAGTAAGGTCTGTAATAGGAGTACGGAAGTATGTTCACATTTTCTTCTTTTAGTTTATCCACAATATCTTTTTCTTTGAGCCTCTTCCCTGTTTTGTACGTTATTTTTTTTATAATGGGATTTTCTTCGACATAGACCCTGATGACCTTGCCTCTTTCTCCGTCAACATCTTCTATTTTTATGTCTGAAAAATAACCAGTGGCCCACAAAACCTTAAAAGCACTCTGTATGGTCTCTTTATTAAAATAATCCCCTTCCTCAAATGTCAAATAATAGAGGATGGTATCTTCAGTGACTAATTCGTTTCCCGTTATCTCTATCTTCTCTATCACTTCCTGGCCATAGACGAATAAAGGAAAAAGAACCGCTATGGCTATTAATATCGCTTTTTTCATATCGCTATCCTTATACCATATTTACCTCTAAAAATAAAGGCAGCAACTTTGCTTCAGACCGTGTGATTATCCTTTTTATTAAACCCGGATTATCCACAAGTCCATAGGGATACGTCCATGTAATTTAAACTTCAGATATAAGTAAATAGTTTCAAATCCCCGCCTTCCATCAAATAAATCCTGTCACAAAATTGAGCCACTTTTTCATTATGGGTCACAATGATGGAAGACAGTTCTTTTCTGTCATGAAGCTGCCGAATGAGTTTTAATATCTTCTTTCCCGTCAGCCAGTCCATATTTCCGGTGGGCTCATCAGCAAGAAGCACGGCCGGTTCATTGATCAAAGACCTTGCAATAGCCACTCTCTGCTGTTCCCCTCCCGAGAGCTGAGAAACGCGGATAAGAGCTTTGTCCTCTAAAGACACTTCCTTGAGCATATTCAGAGCCTTTTTTTTCGCCTCATGAGAACTGTAACCGTTGATCAAAAGTGGGAAGCTGACATTTTCCTGCGCATTAAACTCTGGAAGGAGATGATAAAATTGAAAAATAAAACCTATTTTTTTGTTTCTTATCTCTGCTTTCTGTCTTTTGTCTTTGGCATTGATGTCCTCTCCTTCAATCAGTATCTTTCCTTCTGTAGGCCTATCTAAAGCTCCGCACAGATTGAGAAATGTTGTTTTTCCAACCCCTGAAACACCTATAATGGCTACAAGCTCGTTTCTCTTCAATGTAAAGTTGACGTCTTTGAAAACACAGAATTTCCCATGCGGAAGCGGATAATCCTTCCTTAAATTGATGATCTCAAGCGCTTCATTCATACTTCAATGCCCCGACAGGATCGATTTTAGATGCTCTGTAAGAAGGAAACAGAGTTGAAACAAAACTGATGAAAATCGCTGAAAATATGATGACCAATAAATCCAGAACGCCTATTTTAAAAGGAACAAAGGGAATCTGATAGATATCCACAGGCACTTTTATCAATTCAAATGTGTTGGCCAACCAGCACCAGGCTAATCCCAAAACCGTGCCTATGAAGGTACCCAAAATCCCTATCGTCGCGCCCTGGAGGAAAAAAATCTTTCTTATGCTCTGGGATGTCGCCCCCATTGCCATAAGAATGCCGATGTCCTTGGTCTTCTCCATGACCATTAAGATCAGAGTGGCTATGATATTTAAAGCAGCCACCAGAATGATCAAAGCAATAGTGAAAAACATAAGCTTTTTCTCAAGTTTGAGAGCGGAAAAGAGAGATTCATTCATCTCCATCCAGGTAGTGACATAGGTCTCCGGAGGAAGGATGTCCCTTATTTCCTCCTTGAACCGGGGAGCTTTAAATATATTGTCTATTTTTATCTGGACAAGGTTGATCTTATCGCCAATACCGATGATATTCTGAGCCGTTTGTAAATCCACAAGAGCTGTGGAAGCATCATATTCATACAATCCCGTACGGAATATGCCTGTGACCCTGAGTTTCTTTATCCTCGGGAAAAGCCCTGTAGGTGTCAGTCTGTTAGATACAGAAAGCACGGTCACCATATCACCGACTCCGGCTCCGAGATCAAAGGCAAGGTCCCATCCGAGCAGAATATTTTCACCGTCTGTCTCAGAGTCCGGAATATCACCTCTCTCCAACTGGTCCACCCAGAAAGAAGCGGTTTCCTCACGCCTAAAATCAAGCCCCCTTAATACAATCCCCGAATTTTTATAAGGGCCTGTTATGAATGCGGTTATATACGCAACAGGAGTCACTTCAGTAATACCCTCGATTGTTTTTACTCTTTCCAGGAAAACACTGTAATCTGAGATACCTTTTCCGGACAGATCTGAAACCATTATATGGGAAGTGGAGCCCAGTATTTTATCCTGTACGTCTTTTTGGAATCCGGTTATCAACGCAATGGCAATAATAAGGGCCATCACTCCTATGGTTATTCCTAATACAGAGATAAACGTTATGACCGATATAAAAGCCTGCTTTCGCTTGGCTGTCAGGTATCTTTTAGCTACAAACCATTCGAAGTTCATTTTTCCTGGCCTTTTGAGAGTCTATCCGGAAGAATCAGGCTTATCTCCTTTCTCCTTTGGGCGGAGAAGAGGGAAAAGTATGACCTCTCTTATGGAATGCCGGTCAGTAAAAATCATGACCAGCCGGTCGATCCCTATTCCTTGGCCCCCTGTGGGAGGAAGACCGTATTCCAGAGCCTGGACATAATCATAATCCACCACATGGGACTCCTCATCTCCTTTTTTTCTCTCTTCCGCCTGCTGTAAAAACCTCTTTTCCTGCTCCTTGGGATCCGTCAACTCACTGAAAGCATTTGCGATCTCCATACCCGCTATGATCAGCTCGAACCGTTCAGCTTCATCGGGGTTGTCTTTAGACGCTTTTGCGAGAGGAGAAATCTCTTTCGGAGGATTGATCACGAATGTCGGCTGGATCAGAGTCGGTTTCACATATTTATCAAAAATAACATCCAGGGCTTTCCCATAAGATTTCAAGGTCTCTTCACCGCTTAGTTCAGAAGCAAATTCAATTATGCCTTGTTTATCATCAAAACGACTGGGTGCCAACCCGCTGTACTTTGATAAAGAATCCATAAATTTTATCCTCTTCCAGGGCTTTTTAAACGAGATCTTGTGTTCTCCGTATGTGACTTCTTCTTTCCCTGTAAGCTCCAGACTTAACTGGCTTATTAAATCTTCAGCGATGTTCATCATATCATTATAGTCACAGAAGGCTTCGT
>CAZSZS010000100.1:0-4484 GCA_964611275.1 uncultured Eubacteriales bacterium | reverse complement strand
CAGTAAGCTACCAATCCATCAAAACAGCCATGGCCAATCCTGCGGATTCCCTCCATTATGAATAAGAGATAAGAATTTTTATTGACTGGATTTGTTTTTTCTATGTATCATTGGGAATACTTTATATTCACTAGGATAATTTATTCATCAATTCTTATGCACCGCGGCATGAAAATCAACAAAAGTAAATTCTTTTTAAAAAAAAGAAATTTTTTTGATCCAAAAGTGACGGACAGGAAAAAAAAAGAAATTGATCTTTCTTTAGATAGATTGGTAGCTCTCCTAGGCGACGACAGCGAATGGTATTTAGCAGGAAGCTTGGCTATATCTACTAACATTGGCTATGTGCATAGAAATCCTTCGGATATTGATATCATTATAGAAAAAACACATCTCTTTGATGCTGTAAGAAATGCAGAAAATCATAACTATGGCCTTTACAGCAGGATTTTTGTCACAAAAATCACACCACATACGGTGCTCTATGTATTCAAGCCAGTAAGTTTGGAGGAGGCGAATAACGGTAATGCTAAACATTTAAAGCTGTTAAAAAAAAATTATGAGTTCTATTCAGAAAAATTGCTTTCTTTTATCGATATATTTCTGTATGAAAAGCATAAAAATAAAATAAACTTCATCGAGTATAACCTTTCTGTTGATTTTCACAAACTAAGAATACAAAAATACAAAACAATCAATGGCAAAAATCTTAACGTGCTTGGGCTGGAGTTTATTAAAGAATTAAAACAAGCAGGGACCAAAGAAAAAGATATCTATGACTTGAAGATCATCTCTGAATACATCTAATTTCATGATTAAATTTGAACCGATCGGAATCATCCACACTCCATTTGTCAGAACAGAGGGGATGCCAATCCAACCCGCAGGTGCAACAGGTATCAAAGGCACTGTGGAAGTGTTTGAAGAATTCCGTCCGGGATTAAAAGACCTTGATGGTTTCTCTCACATCATCCTGATTTATGCTTTCCACAAAGCCAGAGGATTCAAACTTCAAGTGGTGCCGTTTATGGATTCCAAACACAGAGGATTGTTTGCCACACGAGCTCCCAAGCGGCCCAATCCGATAGGACTATCTGTGGTTCAGCTGAATAAGATCAATGACGGAGTGCTGCATGTAGAAAATATAGATATTCTTGACGGCTCCCCCCTTCTTGATATCAAACCTTATGTGCCGGAATTCGATAAACCGGCTCAAATTCGAACCGGGTGGCTAGAAAAAGCCCGAAAGACTGTTTCCCGTAAGAAATCAGACGACCGGTTCAAATAGCATCCTCATTTTTTTTATTCGACGTAAGCATGAGAGCGGCAAATGTCTCAATGCCCTGCCACAGATGGCCAAGACGAAGATTTTCATCCGGTTGATGCTGGTTGTTATCATGGTTTGCGATAGGAACACCAATGGTGGGGGCACCAAGAATCTCATTGAAAAAAGATATGGGGAGCGAGCCTCCCAAAGACGGGATACAGACAACATCATCCTCATTGAATTCCTCTAAAGCATCTATAATACATTTTGATATGGGCAGATCCATGGATGTTCTGGAAGCCTTATAGCCTCGCTCCGGAGTTCTGACTTTAGCGATAAAAGGATACGTCATCCTTGTCTTCTGATCAGGTTCCTCTTCAACAACATGATATCCCTGTTCCCCGATATGGTCTATTATTTTCCTGGTTAAATCGCCGGCATCGTTATCTTTGACCATCCTGATATCAATAGAGGCAACCGCTTGAGACGGAACAATAGTCCGAACCTGGTCCCCTACCCAGCCGCTCTGAATCCCGTTAATATTCAATGACGGAAGCTGTATGGACTCCATAAGAGACAGATCCTCTCTTTCCGGCTTTGAGAATCCATAGAGTTCCATGATCTGAGAATCATAGGGAGGAACGGCCTTCAATGCCTCTTTTTCACGCTCTGTTAAAGGCACAACCGTGTCATAAAATCCTTTAACAAGGACTTTTCCATTTTTGTCCTTCATAGTTGCTAGAAGCCTGGCGAGTCGAATGGCAGGATTAGGCGCCCAATTGCCGTAGTGACCGCTGTGTACACTTGTGTTTGGCCCATAGACCGTGATTTGAATGGTTGTGATCCCTCTCACTCCAAAAAAAAGTGTCGGATCTCCTGAGTAATAAATAGGGCCATCGCATACGAGCAGGACATCTGACTCCAGTATTTCCCTGTTTTTTTCAAGGAAAGAATGCAGATTTGTGGAACCGGCCTCCTCCTCTCCTTCGAAAATGAATTTCAAATTATTTTTCTGAGGAATTCCGGAATTTTTTAGCGCGTCAAACGCAGCTATAAGCCCCATGACCGCTGCCTTGTCATCGCTGGAACCCCGCGCATAGATGCGCCAATCATCCATGTAGTTGTCGGGAAGCGGCACTGCCTTGATCGGTTTTGGAAAATCGGTCCCAGCTTCCATCTTTCCGGGGCGGAATACGGGCTCAAAAGGCCTTGAATCTGTCCATTTCCTCGGATCAACAGGCTGTCCGTCATAATGAGCGTAAAAACCGAGAGTCCACTCCGCATCCGGCACAATGACTTCTCCGTAGACCACAGGATTTCCGCCTGTTTCCATCACCCTAGCCTTTATCCCCCGCTTTTCCATCATTTTTTTTATGAACTCAGCATTTTTTCTTACGTTTTCCCTATCTGCCGACACATTGGGAATGGAGAGGAAATCAACAAATTCCTTTAGAATCAGGTGCTCATTTTTCTGCCTTTGGCTCCGTATCTCCGCCGAAACATCTTTCATTGATGACACCTGGCTATAAAGAAATATAGGAATGATAAAACACATTAAAATCCCAGACCCTAGAATCTTTTTCATGATAACTCCTTGTTTAAGAAATATCCTTCGCTTCATCCTATTGCTCCCTTAAGATATTACTTATGATTTAGGGAATCAACTCATTATTTCTTTTCCAGCTCTTCCAGCATCTGTTTGGCATTGTCATTATCAGGATCCAGTTCCAGTGATCTCCTGTAATTTTTTATCGCCTTCTTTTTGTCACCGGTTCTCATATACGCTTCGCCCAAACTGTCAAATGCATTGGCCGATTGGGGATTCATTGCAACATTCATTTTAAACACCTCTATCGCCGCATCCATCATCCCTCTGGTCATGAAATGGTATCCAAGGGTAATGAAATCGTCTTCTCTGAAGATTAACCTGGGGTTTTTATCAGCCCTGAGTTCTTGAAACTTTGCAATTCCAGCGTCAATACCGGAATCAGTAATAGCCTTTTCAACCGCATACGCAGCCGATTCTTTCAAATATGTTTTTAAAGAATTTAACTTTTCTTCAAAAAACGGCATCCGTCTTCTTTTGAGTAGCTCTTCATAATACTGAATCGCCAGGGCATAATTTCCCCTCCGTCGGTGCAGATCAGCCAGTCTGGCATAGCTGTTGAGGTCGTGGGGATATTTTTCAACAATGTATTCAAACACTCTTTTTGCTTCCTCTAATTTCCCTCGTCCATCAAGCCTGTCTCCCTGTCTAACCAGCGTGAATTCCGGGACATCGACTTCATATCCGTATGTTTGTGAGAGACTTTGATAATACGCCTCCAAATCCTCAAGTCCGTTGATCTGTATGCCCTGAGGAAATTGGTAATCCTTAAAAAACGCCTCCAGGCCTTCTCTGAGTCGCGGTGAGGAGATGATGCCCGATTCTCTTTTTTCAAGTTGGTTTATAATGAAGGTAAAATCGCTTCTTTTTCCCTCCTCAACCACTGTTTTGAATCTTTGTAAATATTCCATGGTCACATCATCATCCACATCGGTGTTGCTGGTTATGAAAAGAAAATTGTTTAATGCCCCTTTCTTCCTAAAAAAATCCTTCGCCTTTTCGAGCATATACCCCCTGCTTGCCTGGATCCAGAAGGGATTCATAACAATATTGACTCTGAAGAGACCAGGGTTTTCCATCAGGGCATACACGCCAAAAGCAGCGCCGGCCTGAGGACCGAGCAAAATGCGAAAATCCTTAGTCCGGTAGGACTGGTCAATAAAGGGGACTAATTCTTCTTTGAAAAACTCCAGGAATCTGTCCGCTCCTCCCGGTTCTCCGTTCCGGTTAATGGGAAGACAATCCCGATAGCGGTCAACGTTCTTCACGCCAACAATGATCATATCCGGAATGCGGCTGGCCTCATTGAGACGGGAGATAATATGAACTGCATCAGCGAAGTATCCTTCAACTTGACCGCCATATAAAATATACAGCACAGGAAACCTATTAATCGATTCATCATATCCCCGAGGCAGATTGACCAGTAAGAGGCGATCTTCATCCAAAACCTTTGAATGCAGTCTCCGGTATGATCCGATCGAGACTGGATCGCCGTCTTCCTGTGCCAATACGGGCATGATAAAAACAGCCAAAGCCATCCATGAGATGATGATTCGATTCATTTTCTTCATCCTTAACTTCTCCTTTTACACGGATAATCGGGAATCC
>CAZSZS010000099.1:0-6180 GCA_964611275.1 uncultured Eubacteriales bacterium | reverse complement strand
CTCTATGACCCGGAAATCGTGGATGCCTGTTTGAAAATTATCACAAAAAAGAATTTTTCTTTTTAGTTGAAGATCTCTTTTAGAAGGGGTACCAGATTCAAGGCATAATCGATTTCTCTTAAAGGAATGTCATTGCTGTTTGAGATCTCAGTAAAGCGCCCGTCTTTATTGCTGTCCTTGGCAACGATGAGCAGATCGGCATAGGGAGCCACTGCAGTGATCATCTTTTCATTATCGCTTCCGGGAGCGCCTCTTTTGGATACGCCGCCCACGTGTATTCCGATAATAAAGATGTGGTTCTCTTTACAGTAGTCTATGATGCGTTTGAGCCTGTTTACTTCATCATCCACAGTCAGCCCCGAGGCACCCATGCCTTTTAAACTGGCTCCGATGGCAAACATGATGGTTTTATAAGGCGTGCCTTCGGGAAACTGTTCCAGGTCTGTGTTTATTTCCACATGAAAGCCGCTTTCTGTGGATTCTTTTCCTGCGAGGCCAACACCTGAACCTACCATATCAACATCGGGAACATCACAGTAATCATACATGATACCGGCTTCTTCGCAGACGATATTCAAAGTGGTTACATCCGGGCTCTGGCCTGCTGAAGTGGTGAGTACAGGAAGCTCTGCTTTGGGAAGCTCTTGAGCTGTGGCAAACCCACTGTTGATGAGAAAAGCAAAAAAGAAGAGCGTCAAAATTGAAATGATCATATTTATTTTTTTCATATTATCTTCTCCATTTCTCATTATATTATACTCTTTCGCCTCAATTATTAAAGACATTTTCCTTTTTGGCCTTGGAAGGATCCTTATAATAAAATCCGACTCCGTTTTCCACCACTTCTTTATAACGGGGAACATCGGAAATCTCTATGGCTCTTTCCTGATTTTTTCGTGAATACTGCATTGCGATTTCAAGGACCGCGGAGCAGTGCTGTCCCACACGTTTCGCCATGGGCCAGCCTGTTTCGTCATAAGGAACGAACAGCATGCCCTTTTGAGCCAGTTTCAAAAGAAAGGGGTCTTTTCCATTCAAAAGAAGGTCGACTGTTTTAGGCCCTGTGGGCTGGTCCAGAAAAGGGATGGGGGCTTCAAGAAGGAAGGGCAGTGCTTCTGAAAAATCTCCGATCTCTCTATGGGAAAGACCTCTGAAGCCAGTGGGGGATGGCTCCACATGGTTATCAAATCCTTCTATAGCCTTGAGAGTCAGTGAAGTCATGGTGGCTATGCGCATTGATCTTTCCGGTGCCACGATACAGTTTGTCACGGGAAACATGGTTTCTGCGCCATGGATGTCTATGGCCAGATCAACGTTTTCTTTTCTTATAAGCTCCATGGCCGCATAGGTCACTTTTTCCATAAGCGCTCCGTTTGGTCTACCCGGCCATGTACGGTTGGTGTTTCTCACATCAAGGTAAGACAGAAGCTGTCTGTCCGGATAATGGACATATACATCAGGGTCAGGCCACTGGTCCAGGGGAGAAGCAACTCTGTTACCCATGCGGAATATTTTGTTTCCCCAAGGGGTTTTGATGTGAAAGAAGAGAGGGTATCCGTCGCCTTCTCGTGTGTTTCTGCTGCCGCTGTTGTTGAATTGAGGGATGAGGATAAGAGTCCCTTTCTCAACAGCCGCGTTTTCCAGAAAAATGAGAGAGCTCAGCATAGCCGAGGGTTCGTTAGAATGGGTGTTGGCTATAACCAGCATCTTTCCACCGGGCTCACTGCCTTCAAGAAAAAAAACATTTGTATCAGCCATGGTTCCTTTTAAGCCGGGTGCATACTCACTGAGCTTCTTGATTTTGGTTACACCGGGTCCGGCTATAATGGGCGTTTGAAAATGGCGGTGTCGGTAGAGCTGGAGTCCTCCGATTACGGTGACAGCCCCTATAATAAGAACCATTGCTGATTTATAGATAATTTGACGTGACATTTTTTTCTCCTGACATTATTTTGCGCGAAAGAGCCTGAGTATGATGGGAATCATGATGAGCAGGTATTGAAGCATCTTGTCCACGCTTTTATCCTCTCGAACAAAGTTCCAGATAAGCATAGCCAGTAAGTAGGCACAGATTATATAGTAGATAACCATGATAAAAGGCATTTTAAATCCTCCTTACATACTCCATTTTACCAAAAAGTCCAGTTGGGAACTGAATATAACCATTAATATACCTACGATTGTGATCACGACCCAAGGAAGCCAGGTGCTTTTAAGAAATGACCAGTAGGATTTTTTATATTCGGACACCATGACACTCAGCCGTCCGATAAGGGCTGTGGGAGGCAGTCCGTCGCCCAGAGGCCAGATAAGGCTTAATCCTGCGATGGCCACTGTGGCGTGCAGCCCTATTGAGTCTAGAAACCAGACTAAAGGAATTCCTATGATAGCAGCCCCTCCGTATGTTAAGACACCTTCGGAAACAGGGATGATGACGGCCAGTGATATGAACAAGAGAACCAGGGGGATACTTATGACCGTATACGAAATGAGCCCCCTGACCCCAGTAGCTGTCATTATCTGCTGGAGCATTCCTACAGCGATCATGGTAGCGAGGAGGGGGGTCAGTTTTTTTACCGTGTCTCTGGATAATTTGAGGATATTGATTTTTTTCGGACTGAGGATGAGGGCAAAGACAGAAGCTATAACGAATTGTAAAGGGAGGCCGATAATGGGGAGGGAGAACGGCCAGACCCTTAAAGCGACCACCAATCCAAAAAAGACAAGAAAGGGGATAAGCACTCTCCACCATTTCATCTCCTTTGGGATTTCAGGCATTTGTTTCAATGCGGATTCAAGGTCAGACTTTTCTTCTTTTTTCCATCCTAATGTCAATATAGTAAAAGTCCCCAGTATGAGAACCGGGATCCCAAGGGGAAGTTCGAACCCGACATAGGGGATGGCTGTTCCCGCAGACAGTATCATAGCCCATATATTGACCGGAGGAGCTGCCGCGCTCAGTCCGGCTACAATGAACAGAATGGCCGCCACTTTTTTGCGTTTGATACCTAAATAGCCAAGAGCCATGGCGACAGGAGCTCCTACCACAAGAAGTGAGACACTCCCTGCTCCTGTGAGAGCCCCGGGGACAAGTGTGATCAACATCAGCAGCAAAAGAACGATGAGACGTTTGTTGTAGAAATATTTGATGGTATTTTTTACCACATAGTTCACACCGCCGGATTCAGAGATTATGGTCATGAATATGGTTGCGGTAACGAATATTAATATCACGTCCAGGTAAGTGAACGAACCTTCCACCAGATGTCTTGCAAGCTGGCTCAACCGGGGTGTGTTTGTGAAAGCACCGAAGAGGCCTCCGGCAACAGCTGAGATAAACATGGAGATCTCAACGGAAAGTTTTCTCCATTTGGCGATTGCGTAAGCAGCTATGATGACAAGGAAGGTAATGAAAATTTGTGTTTGCATTCAAAACTCCTTTTGCAAATTTTACATTTGTGCTTTACGCAGAGTCAAGGAATAGAATGATAAAAAAGATGAACCTTTTTTACAGGGAATTCGTATTTATCAATGAGAGATGAACAAATGAAAATACTTTTGTGGTTTATTTTGCTGGCTGTTTCATGGCCACTGGCACTGCTTGCTTTGCTTTTGTATCCTCTTGTATGGCTTTTATTGATCCCGTTCCGCCTTCTCGGGATTACGGTCACGGCAGTGCTGGATATGTTTAAGGCGGTTATAACATTACCCGCCCGCATCATTTCCTAAGTTATTCATCAAAGCTGCCGATGTGAAATTCAGATGTGGCCTGAGCGCGCTAAAGATTTTTAACGCCATCTGAAGAACCAGCTTACCTGATGAAAGTCGAGAAGTTAATTGGCGAAGGGGCGGAGCTTATAGCTCATGGGATTCGTCTTGATCTTCTTAAGAGCCTTGGCTTCGATCTGTCTTATTCTTTCCCGGGTAACATTGAACTTTTTCCCCACTTCTTCAAGTGTATGGGGTCTTTCATTGCTCAGACCAAACCGCAGTTTCAACACTTTTGTTTCCCTCTCAGAGAGAACCTTGAAAGCATCTTGAAGCAGTTCTTTAAGATTGATATGGATGACCGTATCGGGCGGGGAAGGGATTTCCTGGTCTTCAATAAAGTCGCTAAGGTCATTATCATCATCTCCGATGGGAGTCTGAATGGAGACAGAATCTTGAGTGTTTTCAATGAGATCACGCAGACGGTCAACAGGGCTGTTTATCTTTTTCGACAGTTCTTCATAAGTCGGTTCCCTTCCTTTTTCCGTAACAAAAGACTTGGTGATTTTCTTTATTTTCTGCAGTTGTTCTGTGACATGAACGGGGAGCCTGATCGTTCGTGACTGGTCTGCTATAGCCCGTGTGACAGCCTGTCTTATCCACCATGTCGCATAGGTAGAAAATTTATATCCCCTTTTATAGTCGAATTTTTCGACAGCTCTGATAAGACCAAGATTTCCCTCTTGTATGAGGTCAAGTAAAGGAAGTCCGCGGTCCTGGTATTTTTTTGCTATGGAGATAACGAGTCTTAGATTGGCTGCCACCAGTTTGTTGACGGCAGCTTCTTTTATTTTTTTGCCGTTGTTGATATCTTCAATGATGTCTTTTTTCTGTTCTTTTTGTAGTTTTTCATACACAGAATCCAAGATATTTTCTTTTGTGTTTTCATTCAGGTCTAGATGGTCGACCAGATGTTTCATATCTACGACCGTTCTTCCTTTAGAAAATATAGATGCGTTGGATGAGAGTTTCTTGCTCAGGTCATCTCCCAGTATTTTGATTCTTTGGAATGTTTTTATCACATCGGATAATGCTTTTTTATGCAGAGATCCTGAGTTGCTTCCGGATTTTATATTGAAAAAATTGTATATTGACTCCGGATTTTCAATTATTTCTCTTTCTATTTCAAATAGTATTTCAAGCGTAAAGTTTGTTTTTGAAAGCGCATTGGCAATTATTTTTTCCCCTTTTTCAATTCTTTTTGCTATGGATACTTCCTCATCCTGGGACAGAAGAAGGATGCTGCCCATCTCCTTTAGGTAGAGTTTAACAGGATCTGTCACTTGAAGCGGTTTGCCTTCCCTGTTACTTGCGTTTGATTCTTTCATTTTATTTCTCTTAACCATTTTTCCCCTTGTTTCATCTTATCTATATAATAACGAATTAAATATGCATTTTGTTGCATTAAAATTTATAATAATGACATAAAATAATCTTGAAAATTTCTTGCTTCTCCCTTTTATCTTAACTAAAGAATAATTCTCAATTAATAATCAATACAAATTCAAGATACAAATATAAAATAAGAATTTCTGCTATAAATGTCAAGTTAAAAATAAAAAAAAGAGGTTCTTTTTTCTTATGCTGATTGAGCTTTTACAAAATGTTCTTTAAGATGACAATGATTGCGGACAAAGCAGAGGCGATAAGAACTGCGGGTCTTATGTATCCTTTATCAAGGATTCGGGCCAATCGTTTTGATAGAAAAAAGCCGAGGAGAATTCCAGGGATAAGGGTTACAGCCGCGTAGATTTCCTTAAGGCCGAAGCGGTGGATGAGGATCAATGAACTCAGTGATATGATGGTACCGAAAATAAATATTGTGGAAAGAGAACCTCTTATTCTAGGCCCTTTCTGGTGCTGGTAGATAAGGGCCATGGGAGCGCCTCCTATGGCTGAAGTGGTCCCCATAACTCCAGACACTGTTCCGGCTCCTATCAGGTTTACGGGATTTAATTCGAGTTTTATTCCTGAGAAACTGATGATAACAGCCAGCACGATCATAGCTCCGAACAGTACCGAGACGTTTTTTTGAGGGATGATGGTCAGCAGATAAGAACCGATGACAGCCCCGCAGATCCTTCCGATCACAGCCCATTTTATTTCTTTTATGATGATGGCGTGCCGTTCTCTCTGTGTTATGAGAATGGTAAGACACAGCGCAGATAACAGCACAGGGCCCGGAACATAAACAGGATTGAGCATTACAAGCAAAGGCACCCCTATGAGTCCGAGACCGAATCCTATGGTTCCCTGTAGAGCCGAGCCAAATGTAGCTATAACAAAGGCTAAGATAGATTCGAAGAGTGTCAAAGGAAAGTCCATTGTTGAAAAAGAAAATCCATTATTTATCAATTAAAAAAGAATTTACCTGCCTTAATGGTAAAAAAATGGCGATTAAAATGAAAGTAA
>CAZSZS010000098.1:0-4803 GCA_964611275.1 uncultured Eubacteriales bacterium | reverse complement strand
CAGAGCTACGAAGCTGTGACCCGAACTCCCGGGTCCTTTAAAAAAGCCAAAGAAGGGGTCGACCTGCTTTTAAAAAACAAAATTCCATTTGTCATCAAAGGAGCTTATCTCCCGCCCAATAAAAAAGAACTTCCTGCTTTTGATGCCTGGGCAAAACAAATCCCCTGGATGGAGGGCCTTCCTCCTCTGTCTCTTTTTCTAAACTTAAGGCACCGGCGTGACTCCATAGAGAAAAACAGATCCATAAAAAAACTGCGCGCCGCTCCCGAAGAAAGCCTTTCTGTTCTTGCAAGAAATGAGCCGCGATTTTCAGAGGATATGAAAATATACTGTTCCCAGCTGATGTATCCTCAAGGAGACCGCCTCTTTACCTGCGGTGCGGGAAAAAACGCAGCAACCCTTGATCCCTATGGTTATCTTTATCCCTGTTCTCTTGTCAAACACCCATCCGCAGCCTATGACCTGAAGAAAGGCTCTCTGAAACAGGCTTTCCTTGAGTTTTTCCCGGCTTTAAGAGAGAAAAGAGCTGAAAACCCGGATTATTTAAACCGCTGCGCCCGATGCTTTTTAAGAGGTCTCTGTGAGATGTGCCCGGGAAGGTCCTGGCTGGAGCACGGAACCCTGGATACTCCGGTGGATTATTTTTGCGAGGTCGCCCACGCCCAGGCAAGGTATTTAGGTTATATTGACAAGCATGAAAAAGGCTGGGAAGTCAGGGACTGGCAAGAACGCATCGAGCGAAACAAGCCTGATTTTAAAGATAGCGAAAAAAAATGAGGATCCGAATCTTACTGATTAGATTTTTTCATCGATTGAGCCGGCTTCTGGCTGATATTCCTGTGCTTATCCTAAATCCAAATCAGATTATCGAATACCAAAGAATAAATTACCAAAAAAAAAATATTGTCCAGAGTTGGTGCGCTCCAAAAGTCCTTGAATTGGGCTTATCTGATGAAGAGAAGAAAGGGATCGAAGACATTCCATTAAAAAAAGGTTCTCTTCTTTTATTAGGAGTGGGAGGAGGAAGAGAGGCGATTCCTCTAGCTAAAAGGGGATTCCAGGTCACAGGAGTGGATTTTGTCAAAGACATGGTCCGGAAGGCTGTGAAGAACGCTCAAAAACATGGGGTGCATATCAAAGGAATGGTCTTTGATATTTCAAACCCCCCTTTATTAAAGGATCGTTATGACATTGTTTGGATGTCCGCCAGTCTGTATTCCTGCATTCCCTCCAGAAAAAAGAGGATTTACATGCTGAAGGGCCTAAAAAGAGCTCTCAGACCAGGAGGATATCTGTTTGGCTCGTTTCAGTTTGACTTCAATCAGGGATTCTCTCCTATCGAAGAAAAATTAAAACAGATTATTGCATGTTTAAGTTTGGGGAACTTTCATTATGAGAAAGGGGATATCTTTTTTACAGGTTATGAATTCATCCATCGTTTTGTATCCCAGGATTCATTGGTCAGTGAATTTGAGGAAGCTGGCTTTGAGGTACTCAAAATCAGTTTTCCTTCTAATGACATCAAAGGATACGCGCTTCTAAGAGTTTAAAAAAAATGATAAAATCCATCCCCATCACTCAATTCAAACTGTGGGAAAAAATACGCCAAAAAAGAAAACTAGTGGCCTTCAGTCTTGAGGTCACTGCTAGGTGCAACAACAACTGCCGCCACTGCTACATAAACCTGCCGTCTCATGACCAGAAAGCAAGAAAAGACGAACTGACCCTGGAGGAAATCAATAAAATAGCGGATGAAGCGGTCTCTTTGGGATCTGTGTGGTGTCTTTTGACAGGAGGAGAACCTTTATTAAGAAAAGACTTTTTTGATATCTATATGATGCTCAAAAAAAAGGGACTTCTGGTATCGGTTTTCACCAACGCAAACCTGCTTACAGAAAGACATATTGAACTTTTTAAAAAATATCCTCCCCGGAATATCGAAGTATCTGTGTATGGAATAACTAGAGATACTTATGAAAAAATAACCAGAGTCCCCGGTTCTTTTGAGAATTTTTTAAAAGGGATCGAACTCATAAGAAAAAGCGGGTTGAAAGTCAGATTCAAGGCCATGGTTATGAAGTCCAATCTCCATGAACTGGATCAAATCGCTCAGTTCTGCAGGAAATACACCAAGGATTATTATCGATTCGATCCCATGCTGCACTTCAGATATGACAGGAATTCAAAGAGAAACAAAGAAATTCTATCTGAGCGATTAAGCCCTAAAGAGATTGCTGGGATTGAAAAAGCCGACCCGGAGAGATTTCGAATCCTTAAAGACCACTGCGATGAATTTATTTTTGAGGAAGATAATGAAAATCCCCAAAATCTTTTGTTTCTATGCGGAGCCGGAGTTAACAGCTGTGTGATAAGCTATAATGGAATCTACAGACTCTGCTACTCTCTCTGGCATCCTGACACCATTTATGACCTGAGAAAAGGAACCATGAGGGATGCCTTTTATAACTTTGTACCCAAGGTCCTTGCCATGCGCTCCGACAGAAAGCAATATGTCAAAAAATGCGGGCAATGCCGGATTATAAATCTTTGTCTCTGGTGCCCTGCCCATGCCTATTTGGAAACCGGAGAGCTGGATGGTTTTGTGGATTATTTCTGTGAGACAGCTCACCAAAGAGCCCGCAGTCTCAATGAGGAAAAGCGTGACTAAATCTTTACTTTAGACCTCTGCTTTGGCAGAGCCATCATTTGTTCCGCTCCCGCCACAATGGATTGTTTTTCAAACCATTTTGCATAGGGCCCTTTCTTTTTTAAAAGAAAAGAGTGAGAACCCTGTTCGAGAATTCTTCCCTTTTTAAGCACGATGATTTTATCAGCCATTTTTACGGTTGAAAATCGATGGCTTATGAGCACCGCGCTTTTCCCGTGCAGGAGCTTCTTGAAATTGAGAAAAATGTCATATTCGCTGTCGGCATCCAGGGAGCTGGCTGGTTCGTCAAGCACAATGACTTCTGAATCGCGCATAAACGCCCTGGCCAGAGCGATCTTCTGCCACTGACCAACACTGAGCTCTTCTCCATTTTCAAACATCTTACCCAAAACCGTATTGTACCCCTGGGGTAAGCTCTGGATCAATTTGTCTGCATCGGCCCTTTTGGCTGCCTTGTCCACTTTCTGGCTCTCAAAAGGAACTTTGATATTTCCTATCCAAATATTTTTCCTGGCTGTAAAATGATATTTAGCGAAATCCTGGAACATAACTCCGATTTTCTCTCTCCATTCACGGACTGCAAAATCTCTGATGTCTTTTTTGTCCATAGACACGGTGCCTGATTCCGGGTCATAAAGCCGGCACAAAATTTTAGCTATGGTGGACTTTCCTGCTCCGTTTTCACCGACCAATGCCACCACTTCGCCGGGCTGGATAGAAAAAGTTATGTCCTGGAGGGCTTTCTTTTCTGAAGCAGGATAACTGAAGCTGACCTTATCAAAAAATACCCCTTTTTGCATTTTTTTGGGAACTTTAATGGGATGAACCGGGTCCTTTATCTTTTCTTTGAAATCGAGAAACTCATAAAAATAGGAAATAAACAAATTGTCCTCATACAATTCCGTAAGTCCGGCAAGGACCCCTCTGAAAAATTCCAATCCCCGTTGAATGGCTTGATAATACATCACCAGGGATCCAATAGATATCACTCCTTTAACAGCCCGGTATACAATAAATCCAAGGGCTCCAAAAACAACAGCAATGGAAGGAATTTGGCCCAGAATATCGGCCACTGCTCTTTTTTTACTTATGTCCAGCTTTTCTCCCCTGAGAATCTTTCTGAGGTTAGAGAATTCTTCCCCGAATAAATTCCCGAGCCTAAACATCCTCAACTCTTTGGCATAAGAATACCCTGTAAGAAGCCAATTTAAATAGATTGACTTTCTCTGGGTCTCTGTTCGCTTTTTCTGCCATTTAAACATCAATCCCGAGTATTTTATCTTAACCAACAGGCCCGGCAGAACCGCCAAAAAAAGAACAATGGGGACTGCCCAGTGAAAAGAGATAAGAAGTCCTGTGACCGCTATCAATGAGACACCGCTCTGTCCCAGATTGATGAGGTCGCTGACGATTTTTGAAGGTCTGTAGGGGCCTTCCATTTGGGCCCGGTGAAGGGTATCAAAGAAGGAAGGATTCTCATAAAACTCCAGGTCCATAGTGACGGATTTTTTATGCAGAAGGTCATAGACATGGTCCTCTACTTTTACAGAAAGGGATTCGTTGGCATACCCAGCGATGTGCTGGCAGATGATACGGATCAGGCTGACACCTGCTGCAATTCCAACCAGGAATATAATAAAATTAAGGCCCTTTGTTCCCGGAGAAGAAATAGCTTCTTGCGCCGCATCCACAATCATCTTTATAAGATAGAGCATGGCCAATGGGAGCAAGCCCTGAATAACAACAAGAATGCCTGATATGAGAGCTGCACCAGGAGCTGCCTTCCATACGAACGATAGGGTTCTGTTGAGCTGAAGGGCGTACTTTATTTTTTCACCTGTGGTCTTATTTTCCAGCATGTTTACTAGTTCTTTCTTACTGCCTAAGTATCTAATCAAAATTTCATCGTGTCAATACAAAAAGGAGAACGCTCTGCATTTATGAGGGACGCTCCATATCACACCTGATTTCAATTTGAGTAGGTGACATGTTGATCTTGGGTGCGATTCTCCATGGCAAAGATGATGCATTGGAGTTGTTTGTCCAGCACGATCAGTTCATTGTAAAGACCCCATTTATAGGTTTCATAGTAAGAAGGATAGATTTCATAAGGGTATTGATAAAAGGCCCTGGCT
>CAZSZS010000097.1:0-7161 GCA_964611275.1 uncultured Eubacteriales bacterium | reverse complement strand
CGCCACGTCCACACCTGAATTTCAGTAAGCTCTCCTCAACATCGGCTTGTTCATCATCCAGGCTATAAACGTAAAAAAAAATGCCCGGCCTCAAAAAGACCGGGCACTCTGATCGTCTCTGTTTTGGTCCCTTTTTTACTTCTTGGCCTTAGGGTTAGACTTTTTAACAGAAAGTTTTTTCTTTTCTGGTTTAATAACTCTGATGCTTCTCGGCTTCAGCTCAGGCTTTTTCGGCATATGTATCCTTAAAACCCCATTATCATGTTCCGCATTTATTTTTTCCTGATCGATATAATGAGGGAGTGAAAAGGATCTGAAGAATGAGCCGTATGAGCGCTCTATCCTGTGATAATTTTCCTCTTTTGTCTCTTCTTCAAATTTTCTTTCGCCCCTGAGAGTCAATGTGTTGTCTTCGATTTTCACTTCTATGTCTTCCTGATTGATTCCGGGGATCTCAGCATTCAGCACGAGTTCGTTTTCAGTCTCATAAATATCAACGGACGGTGCCCATGTACTACTGAACATGTCTCTCTCTTCGCCTTTAACCGTATCGTCAAAAAGCCTGTTCATTTTGTCCCTAAGAGTCATTATGTCTCGAAAAGGGTCCCATCTGATTAAAGCCATTTTTTACCTCCTGTTTAATATATGAGTTTATCTATAATATAATATATGAGTGCCTAATTGTCAAGTATTATGAAAAAAATATTATTTTTTTTCATAAGAGGTTTTATCCTGGATAGAACAGGTTAATTATTTGGATCCCTCTATCAACAGGGTCGCTTCCCCTTTTAAGGTCAGAGAATTGATTTTTTCATGTAATTCAATGCTTGTTCCCCTGATGAACTGTTCGTAGAGTTTCGTCATTTCTCTTGCGATAACAATGTTCCTGAGTCCCATAGATCCATTGATAAGCTCTAGAAAGCCAGGGATTTTCCTCGTGGGTATGTAAAAAACCAGCGTTGAAGGTTCATCCTTGAGTGAAAGGAGCAGTTTTCGGGCGGCTGTCTTTTTAACCGGAGGAAATCCAAGAAAGAGAAATCTATGGGTTGGGAGTCCTGAAGCGGGAAGAGCGGCTGTGAGAGCGGAAGGCCCGGGAATAGGGACGATTGTTATTTTATGTTTAAGGGCTTCTTGAATTAAGGGATATCCGGGGTCAGAAAGGCCCGGAGTCCCTGCATCTGAGACAAGAGCGATGCTCTTTCCTTCATTCAGAAGACTGAGTATCAGTGGTATTTTTTGCTTCTCCTTCGGGTGATAGTAGCTGATCAGTCTTTTCTTTATATGATAATGATGGAGCAGTTTCAGAGTTACTCTTGTATCCTCACATGCCACAGCATCCACTTCTTTAAGCGTATTCAATGCTCTGAAGGTCAGGTCTTCCAGATTTCCTATGGGAGTGCCTACCAGATAGAGAATGCCTTTTTGTTTGGAATCCATAACTTCTCTTTGTTATTTGCCCCAATCATAGGGAAGAAGGAAATCATGCCCTACGGTGCGTTCCGAAATTTTAGGGATAGGAGGGAGTTTTCTTTTGAATTCAGAATTTTTTATCATCTCCATTAATCTGTCTACTGTTTTTTCGGAAAAACCCATGGCTACAGCTTCTTTCTTTTGTTTTCGAAGATCTACGATCTGATACAATATTTTGTCTATTGTTTCATAGTTAATCCCAATTTCTTTTTCATCTGTTTGGCCCGGCCAGAATCCTGCGGAAGGGGATTTTTTCAGGATTTCTTCAGGGATTTCCAGGTGTTTTCCAAGTTGCCTGATTTGAGTTTTGTAAAGGTCGCCTATGGGATTGATACCGCTTGCCATATCGCCATATATGGTTCCATAACCCAGAAGCAGTTCTGTCTTATTGCTCGTTCCTATGACCATTGCTTTTTCCCTGGAGGAAAAATCGTATAATATGGACATCCTTTCCCGGGCCATCTTGTTGCCTTTTATGATGCGGCTTTGAATGGGATATTTTGAGTAATAGGCATCGACTATAGGTTTGATATTGATGGTTTTTGAGTTTATTCCGAGATGGTTAACGACTTTTTCGGCATCAGAAAGATCTTTTTTAAAACTCTCTCCATAAGGCATGATAAGAGCCAGCACATTTTTAGCTCCAATGGCTTTTGCACAAAGAAAGGCGGTTACAGAAGAATCAAGTCCGCCTGAAAGGCCCAGTACGGCTTTTTTATAATGGAATTTTCCGAGTTCTTCTTTGATGAACTTTGTTAGGACTTTTTCCACAAACGTTGGATTAATCTTCATTTTTAAAAACAGCCTTGTGTAAATTTTTGAGTATCACTTCCGGTTTATTATCCCTTTTATACATGAGTCTTTGCCGGGCCTTTTTAAGCAGTGAGAGGTCGAGTTCTTTAATGAGCAAGTCTTCATCTATATAGGAAGCCCTGCCTAAGGAAGTGCCTTCAGGGCTGTATATGAAGGAACCTCCGGCAAATGATTTTCCGTCCTCAAATCCTACTCTGTTGCAGTATATCACAAATACTGTGGAGAATCGGGAGATGGTTTCTCCCATCAGTTCCCACATATGTGAGGAGGCAAACGCATTCTTTTCATTGATTCCTCTTCCGGGAGCTGCGCTTAACGCAATAATGATATCCGCTCCCTGAGAGAAGAGAACGTAATTTGCTCCGTAGTGCAGGAAGTCGTAGCATATCAAAAGCCCTGTTTTCCCGAATGGGGTGGGAAAGGCGGAAATATCTTTTCCTTGAGAAAAAAATTTAGCTTCGTCGAACATCCCGTAATTCGGAAGAAATATCTTCCTGTGGATATGGAGAATCTCTCCTCCGGAGATAAAGGCGGCAGAGTTGTAAAAGCTGCCTTTTTCCTTTTCTTCCACAAAACCGAGCACTAGTGATATCTCTTTACTTATCAGCTTGAATGTATCGAATGACTCATTCTTATTCGGGTCTACAGCTGTTTCCGGCACTAGGTCTTTTAAGGTGTATCCCGTAAGACTTAATTCAGGAAAAACAATAAGGTCTGCGTTTTCCTTTTTTGCTTTTTCCGTTAGTTTAAGATGACGGTCGGTATTTTTCCTTATATCTTGAAGAATGGGTGATATCTGAGCGAGTGCGATTTTCATATGAAAAAATTTATCACATATTGCATGTGTTTTCAATTTTTGGATTCTTTTTATTCCGGGGATGTAGTAAAATTTTAAGAGAAGTTGCTTTATTTCTTCTTATTGTTATATAAATAAAAGTAAGTAAAGAGAAAAAAGAAGTGAAAAAAACGTCAGTTGTTTGTGGTGATTTCAGGTGAATGGCTTAATGGAACATATAGGTTATTTTCTAAAGAAAATCTATTTTGATGGCTTAGATGGTCAGCTGAATTTCCATAAAGAAAACATCCAGAAGTATCTTTTTTTTAAAGGGGGGAAGCTTGTTTATGCGAAGACAAACCAATCGCAGGAATTATTAGGGGAGGTGCTGTTCAGGATAGGGAAGCTTTCAAAAGAAAACTATTTGAAGATCGATAAATATATTGAGCCAAAAAAATCTATTGGCGAAATCCTGATCTCTCACAGTCTCATATCAAAACAAGACCTTATGGAAGGGCTGAGATACCAGATGAGAGAGATCACTCTTAATCTTTTTCCCATATTTGAAGGGCATTTTGATTTTAAGAAAAAGGACGAATACGAGAAGGAAGAATTTGAGGTTGAAATAGAAATACCCCGTTTAGTTGAAGACGGTATAAGACGCATGAAGTATGATGAGAAGGTGCGTGATTTAATGAAGGGCAAGGTCTTTAGAGAGAAGTCGAGAAAACTTATTCTCCGCTTGACTGAAGAGGAGAAAGACGTACTCAATGCTGTAGACGGTATTAATTTGAGCGATGTGATTTTTGAATCGTCGGAAGTAGCTCCTGCCTCTTTTTGGAAAAGCATTTATCTTCTTTATTGTTTGGATTTCATAGAGACCGGAGAGGAACAACAAAAAGAAATAACTCGGAAAGAGGAGGACGGTTCTGAAAAAGCCGGCGATCAGGAAAAAAGTATTAAGGATATACTGAAGTTGTATACAGAAATCGATTCCATGGATTATTACCAGGTTTTAGATATTTCAAAGGAAGCTTCGACTAGCGAGATAAAAAAGGCCTATTTTATTGCGGCCAGGAAGTATCATCCTGACCTTTTCAGTCGGGATTTACCAAGGGAGGTCAAGGAAAAAATCGATGATGTTTTTGATAGGGTCACAAAGTGTTACCATACTCTGATAGACACTGATAAGAGAAGGAAGTATGATGAGGAAGGAGCAGAGGAGGGAAAAAAGGCAGCAGAGGAGGCTCCTGGAAAACAGGCTGAAATGAGATTCCGTCAGGGGAAAAGACTCTATGATGAGGGACAGTATGCAAAAGCTATTGCGTATCTGCAGGCTGCTGTAAGGTTGAATAAAGATAAGGCAGGATATTATCTGCTTCTTGCCCTTGCTCAATCCAAGATTGATTCCTATCAGAGGCAGGCCGAAGTGAATTTTAAAAATGCCGTTCGCCTGGAGCCTTGGAATCCTAATGGTTATATGGGATTAGGAATACTATACAAGAAGGCCTCATTAAAAGTGAAGGCAGCCAAACAGTTCAGGAAGGTTTTGGAATTCGATCCCGGTAATAAAGGCGCGAAGAAAGCCTTGGCTGAGCTGGAAGGCAAAAAGTCAAAGAAAGGCTGGAGGGATATTGTAGATCTCTTAAAAAAGAAGATATAGATGAGTCCTCTGTTAAGGAGTTCATTTATTTATAAGACTGAGAAATTCTTTTTCAAACAGGAGAGATATCCCCAATTCTTTTGCTTTTAACAGTTTGGAGCCCGGTGATTCTCCCACTACTAGATAGTCTGTCTTGTGGCTTAAAGAAGAAGTCACTTTGCCTCCCAGGCTTTCGATGATATGCTTGGCTTCCTCCCTTGAGTAGTTTTTTAGAGCCCCGGTCAGGACAAAGGTCTTTTCTTTGAGAATTTGAGGGGTAGTGGATTCTTCTTTTTCATAATCAAACGTGAGCCTAGCCTTTTTTAATCTGTTGAGAAGGTTTTCATGTTCCGGCTGCTTACAAGTGAAGACTATGCTTTCCGCTACTTTGGGCCCAATATCCGGTATGGAGGTCAGTTCTTCCTTTGAGGCCTTTTCAAGTCGGTCGATGCTTTTAAAATGAGAGGCCAGGATATGAGCGGTCCGTTCTCCGACATATCTTATCCCTATGGCAAAGATCAGCCGCTTCAGGCCGCTCTGCTTGGATTTCTCTATCTCTTGCAAAAGGTTTTCAGAGCTTTTGTCGCCCATCCTTTCAAGGGAGGAGAGCTCCTTCTGACTCAGAAAGTAAATGTCCGGGATTTCCTTGACAAGGCCGGAACTCAAAAGCTGTTCCACGAGGGACTCTCCCAGTCCTTCGATATCCATTGCTTTTCGTGAGGCAAAATGAAGGAGAGATTGTTTGAGTTTGGCGGGGCATGAGGGATTTGTGCAGCGTGAAACCGCTTCTCCCTCGGGCCTAAAAGCAGCGGCATGGCACACGGGGCAGCGGTCCGGGAACTCAAACTTTTTTTCTTTGCCTGTGCGTTTTTCTTTCATTACAGAGACTATCTTTGGGATCACATCCCCGCTTCTTTCGACAAGGACCGTGTCCCCTATTTGGATGTCTTTTCTTTTGATTTCCTCTTCATTATGGAGCGTGGCTCTGCTGATGGTTGTGCCGGAGATTATGACAGGTTTGAGTTCAGCCACGGGCGTTAAGGCTCCGGTGCGGCCTACCTGGACGCGGATGTTTTTGACCTGGGTCGTTCCCTGCCTTGCAGGAAATTTAAAGGAGATCGCCCATCTGGGGAATTTGGATGTTTCCCCCAGACGCTTCTGTTGTTCTGTCGAATTAACCTTTATGACGATCCCGTCTGCATCGTAGTCTAGATCCTCTCTCTCTGAACGGAGTGTATCATAGACAGAGATGATCTCTTCAATGGAAGAGCACAGACGGGAGAAGGGATTGGTTTTAAATCCAAGCTGCTTCAATACCTTTAGATTCTGCCATTGGGAATCCAGCTCTTTTTGGTCGATAAAAATGGTGTAAAGAAATATATCAAGATTTCTTTTTGCCACTTCTTTAGGGTCAAGAAGTCTGATGGATCCAGCCGCCGCATTTCTGGGATTGGCAAAAAGAGGCTCGTTGTTCTGTTTTTTGGTCCAGTTTATGGCCTCAAAGGATTGAAAAGGAAGATAGATCTCCCCCCTTACTTCGACTTCCTTTTCTTCCTTTATAGAGAGCGGAAGGCTTTTGATTGTCTTTACATTTGATGTGATATCATCTCCTCTAACCCCGTCACCTCTGGTAACAGCCTGATGAAAATTTCCATTCCTGTAAAGGACGGATACTCCCAGGCCGTCGATTTTGAGCTCCACGATATATTTTACGGCTTCATCGGAAAGCACTTTTTTCAGCCGGCTCTCAAATTCATGAAGCTCTTTGCTGCTGTAGCAGTTGTCCAGGCTGAGCATAGGTACTCTGTGCGTTACAGATGGGAATCCTTCAATGGGTTCTTCTCCCACCCTCTGGGTCGGAGATTCCGGTGTGATCAATTGAGGATATTTTTTTTCCAGGTCTTGGAGTTTTTTTATAAGCTGGTCAAATTCGTAATCAGATATCTGAGGGTCATTATCAACATAATATTTTTTTTCATGGTAGGTGATGTCTTCTCTTAACTTCTCGATTTTTTTCTTTATCTGGTTTAGATGCGATGAAGCCATAAGAGTTCTTTTAAAAAGAAAGATTTTGCTGCTTATATGATATACGATGTGGGAGGGAAATCCAATAAAGAAGAAATGATTATGTGTTTTTACCTGATTTTATTCAATGCCGAGTTTTTTCTTGATCTGCTCTAAGAGGGCATTGAACTTATCGAGCTCTGCTTTTTGTTCTTCCTGGATTTTATTGATATTTTCCTGAAGAGATGTGATCTCTTCTCTCATATCCTCGACCTGTTTCTTTTCCTCGTCCGTCAGGTCTTCTTCATTTTTTTCGCCGAATTTTTCATTGAATGAGGTCGTTAATTCTTCGAGTTCTTTAGCTTTTGCAGCCAGTTCCTTGACTTTATCGTTATAAGAGGATTTGTTGCTGAAATAAAGGCCTTCTGCGAGTTTCATGGCATTTTTAGAATGGGTC
>CAZSZS010000096.1:0-9268 GCA_964611275.1 uncultured Eubacteriales bacterium | reverse complement strand
GGAAAACACAACTTTCCCCTTCCAACGCTCGCCCTATGGACTCGCTGCCTCCCCTTCTCGGGCTTTGCCCTGCGACCAAGGGGGACTGACCCCCCTTGGAACTCCCGATTGATTTGTTTCACAAATCCATCAAAATCAGATTATTCCTCGGCTCGCTCTCCTCTAAAGAGGAACCATGCCCGCTCCCCTCCGGATGACTTCAGAACCAGCCAGCCTGCCTTAAAGTCTGGATTATGCAGGGTGTTATTTATCCAACAAAAATGGTTTAATTCCTTATGAAATTCAGGTGTGGCTGAAGCGACATTGAAGATTTAGCCTTCGGATGAGGCTTTTTGAGGGTACCCGGCAAAGCCGGGCTCCGAGTATGTCTGACCCACGGACGGGGGGAGTTACGCAGGAGCCGAGAAAAACGAAGTAGAATGGCGTTAAAAATCTTTAGTGAGCTGAGGCCATATCTGATTTTCAGCCTCTTTTATCAAACAATCAGATTTATTCGAGGGTAAACAGCACAGCCCCTGCTTCGACTGAATCCCCTGCCTTGGGATATATTGTTTTTATCTTGCCCTTCCGCGGAGATTTTATTTCATTCTGCATTTTCATGGCTTCCAGTACCAGAACCGGAGCATTTTCTTTCACGTTGTCCCCTTGCTTGAGCAGCAGTTCGACGACCCTCCCGGGCATGGATGTTTTCACATCCATCTTCTTGGCGTTTCCAATACTGTTTCTGATCTTTTGAAAGGGAGATTTTTTCTCCACCCGTATGCTCTTTCCTGTCATGCAGATATTATATGAATTGGAATTTTGATTGACGATCACATCATAAACTCTGGATCCAATTTTTAAGAGCATTTCCTCATCTGTAAAAAATTCAACAGAAACATCGTATTTCTTTTTACCAATAGAGATCTGGAGATGTCCGCTCCGGGCTTCTTTAAGATTCAATTTGAATTCTTTTTTGTTATGTATAAAAGAGATGTCCATATCACAGGTTCCTTGATAACGATTTCAAACGTCCCTGGACCTTCCAGTTGCTCACAGGTTTTCTTCCTTGTGATTTAAAAGAAAATGTCCGGCTGTTTTGGTAGCTCTTAATTCCAGCAGCTATAAGCGCCACATTCTGCTCCTCGATCCCCAGTTTTTCATTCTCCTTCTCCAGTCTTTCTATGAAATGGGTATTATAATCCCCTTTATAAAAATCCGGATGAAAAAGGATGCGCTTGAAAAAAGGAATGATCGTCACGATTCCGTATACATGATATTCTGATAAAGCTCTCTGCATGCGGTGGATCGCTTCCTTCCTGGAGACTCCCCAGCTTATCACCTTCGAAAGCAGGGGGTCATAATCCAGGGGGACTTCATATCCTTCATAAGTGCCATTGTCATACCTAAGCCCCAGCCCTCCGGAAGGTGACCGCAGCTTTTTTATTTTTCCGGGAGAAGGCATGAAATCATTGTACGGATCCTCGGCATAAATACGGCATTCCAGGGAAGCTCCCCTCGGAACAACATCCTTTTGTGAAAAAGGCAGTTTTTCTCCATACGCTATTTTTATCTGGTTTTTAACAATATCAATTCCTGTCACCATTTCTGTTATGGGATGTTCAACCTGAAGTCTGGTGTTCATCTCTAAAAAATAGAAATTTTTCTCTCCATCAACAACAAATTCAACGGTTCCTGCATTCTCATACTCCACGGCTCTGGCTGCTTCAATGGCGACTTCTTCCATTTTTATCCTGGTATCATTATCAATAAAAGGCGAGGGAGTCTCCTCCATGACCTTCTGGTATCTCCTTTGTATGGAACATTCTCTTTCGCCTAAAGAGACCGTTTGTCCGAATCGGTCAGCAAGTATCTGTACTTCTATATGATGGGGCTCCTGAATATATTTTTCTATATATACAGAGGAATCTCCAAAGCTTGACTCGGATTCTGAGCGGGCAAGCCTGAAGGAAGACGGTAAGTCTTTTTTCTCTTTTACAAGTCTCAGCCCTTTGCCCCCGCCTCCGGCTGAAGCTTTCAGAAGAAGCGGAAAACCTATTTTTTTTGAATGCTCAATAAGGTCTTTCTCCCCCGATATAGGTCTAAGCGTCCCCGGAATCACCGGTACACCGGCTTGAACCATTTTTTGACGCGCCTGTGTCTTGTTCCCCATGATGCGTATGGACTCTGAAGAGGGGCCAATAAATATCAAGCCTTCCTGCTCACACCTTTTGACAAAGTCAGAATTCTCAGCAAGAAATCCATATCCGGGATGGACAGCATCCGCTTCAGATTTTTTGGCAGCCTCGATGATCCTATCCATATTCAGATAGCTTTCCGAAGGCTTCGAACCTCCAAGCCTGTATGCTTCCTTAGAAAGCCTCACATGAAGAGCCCTGCTGTCCGCATCTGAATAAACAGCAACCGGAATGATCCCGAGTTCGCGGCAGGCCCTAATGATTCTGACTGCGATCTCTCCCCGGTTTGCTATGAGAATCTTTTTGAACATTTTTTCCGTTTTGATTTAGTTTACTCTATTAGGTGTGTTTTTGTCCAGGGATCTTCCGCTAACAAAGAGAGGCCAACCCTCTAGACGATCCACTTAAAGAGGGATGTTTCCGTGTTTTTTGGGAGGGTTTTCGTCACGTTTGTTTTCGAGCATCCGGAGAGCCGCAATGAGCTTTGGCCGTGTGTATTTGGGCTCAATAACTTCGTCTATATATCCTTTTTCTGCAGCTACGGACGGATTGGCAAATTTATCTCTGAATTCCTTCACCTTCAGTTTTGTCAAAGTATCCGGATCCTCAGCTTTTTTCAGCTCCCTTCTGTGAACGATCTGAACAGCCCCTTGAGGCCCCATGACAGCGATTTCCGCATTTGGATAGGCATAATTGATATCAGCCCTTATGTGCTTTGAAGCCATCACGCAGTAAGCCCCCCCGTATGCTTTTCTCGTAATCACTGTTATTTTAGGAACGGTCGCTTCAGCAAACGCATAAAGGATCTTGGCTCCATGTCTTATGATGCCCCCGTGTTCCTGTGCCACACCAGGTAAGAACCCGGGAACATCCTCCAAAGTAATCAGGGGGATATTAAAAGCATCACAGAACCTTATGAAGCGGGCTCCCTTGTCTGACGAATTGATATCAAGCACACCTGCCAGGTGGTCAGGCTGATTGGCAACCACTCCTACGGATTTTTTTCCCAGCCGTCCAAAACCGACCACTATGTTTTTGGCATAATCTTTATGAACTTCAAAAAAATAGTTATCGTCCAAAACGCTCATTATTATCTTCCTGACATCATAAGGAAGATTGGGGTCGTCCGGAACCATCATGTTCAGATCATCATCAGCCCTTTCAAAAGGATCCGAGGTTTCTTTCTCGGGGGGATCTTCCATGTTGTTATCCGGAATAAAAGAAAGAAGCTCTTTGATAAGGGCCAGGGTCTGCTCCTCGTTTTCTGCGGAAAAATGGGCAACCCCGCTCAAGCTGTTGTGCGTCTCAGCGCCTCCCAGCTCCTCCATGGTTACTTCCTCGTGAGTGACTTCTTTTATCACATCAGGCCCTGTAATGAACATCCGGCTCAGGCCTTGAGTCATTATGATAAAGTCCGTAATGGCAGGAGAATAAACAGCCCCGCCGGCACAAGGGCCCATAATAGCTGATATTTGAGGGATCACTCCGGATGCC
Source organism: uncultured Eubacteriales bacterium (assembly GCA_964611275.1). Classification (GTDB taxonomy): domain Bacteria; phylum Acidobacteriota; class Aminicenantia; order Aminicenantales; family Aminicenantaceae; genus WJMT01. Next base: position 5,597 of record CAZSZS010000096.1, on the reverse strand, counting down.
AAAACATTTCTCAGAAAAATATCTGCATAGCCTGCCAAACTGGACACCCCTTCCTGAATTCTGGCTCCTCCTGAATCATTAAGGCCTATGATGGGCACTCCGGCTTTCAAAGCCAGATCCATTATTTTACAGACTTTCCCGGCATTGGCTCGGCTCAAGGAGCCACCGAACACAGTGAAGTCCTGGGCAAAAACAAAGACGGTCCTCCCATCAATAGTGCCGTGACCCGTGACCACGCCGTCTCCGTAAATACGCCTTTTTTCCATCCCGAAATCCGTACAGTGATGGACAACAAACTTATCTGTTTCCTGGAACGACGCCTCATCAAGCAGGATTTTTATCCTCTCTCTCGCTGTGAGGCGCCCCTCCTCATGGCGCTTCTTTATTCTCTCCAGTCCTCCACCCAGCTCCGCAAGTTTCTCCTTTTTTCTTATGTCTTCTAACTTTTTTTTGATAGTCATTTTTCTTTCTGGCTCATTGTCTTTTTGACTTTTTCCCAGTCATCCAAAAAGCGCTCGATCCCTCTGTCTGTCAAAGGATGTTTCACCAGCTTTTCCAGGGAACCAAAGGGGAGAGTGGCAATATCAGCGCCCATGAGCGCCGCCTCTACCACATGCATTGGATGCCGGATGCTGGCAACAATGATCTCCGTCTCAAATCCGTAATTATTGAATATAGGGACCAGTTGTTCCACAAGCCCCATCCCATCGCTGGAGATATCGTCCAGCCGGCCGACAAAAGGGCTTACGTAACGTGAGCCTGCCTTCGCAGCCAATAAAGCCTGAGTTGGGGAAAACACCAACGTCGTATTGACATGGATGCCTTCATCCGAAAGCTTTCTGGTGGCCTTAAGCCCCTCTACACAAATAGGGATCTTTACAATAACATTTTCCGCTATCTTACAGTGCTTTCTTGCCTCTATAACGATTTCCTCTGCACGGTTTTCCACACACTCCACACTCACAGGGCCCGGGACCACATCACAAATTTTTTTTATCAGGTCAGTAAAATTTTCTTTTTCTCTTGAACAAAGAGTGGGATTCGTTGTGACGCCGTCAATAATTCCCCAGGATACAGCTTCCTTGATCTGATCGAGATTGGCTGTGTCTAAAAAAATTTTCATTATTCCCTCCGTTTCAGGTGTTTTTCAATGCCCTGCCATCTTTTTATATTATTTTTGCTTCTATGTCCAGCCTGTATCGCTTTTAGGACTTCACCCTCATGACTCTATTTGACAGAGTCCCTATTCCTTCGATCTGAACATCCACTCTGTCACCAGGAGACATAGGACCTACTCCGGATGGAGTCCCCGTTGTGATAACGTCACCGGGAAGTAAGGTCATAACATGAGAGATATATCTCAGCAGTGCAGGAATAGGAAAAATCATATTAGCTGTATTTCCGGATTGTCTGAGTTTTCCGTTTAAAAAAGTCTTTATTCTTAATCGTGAGGGATCGATATCCGTTGCTATGCACGGGCCAATGGGTGCAAAAGTATCAAACGACTTTGCCCTGGTCCATTGGCCGTCCTTGTCCTGTAAATCCCTTGCTGTCACATCATTCATACAGGTGTATCCCAATATATAGTCATCAGCGTCAGCGTTGTCTTCGAGCTTCCAGACTTTTTCCTTAATAACAAAAGCCAGTTCTCCCTCATAATCGACCCTTTTGGTCGCATCAGGATATATGATGCTGTCATTGGGCCCGATGACCGCTGAAGGAGGCTTTAAAAATATCAAAGGCCTTCTTGGTATCTGCTGCCCCCTTTCATCAGCATGTTCCTTATAGTTCCGGCCCACCGCCACTATCTTTGAAGGGAGGACCGGTGGAAGAACCATCACCTCTCCTATGGGAATCTCTTCTTTCCCCTCCCGAAGCATGCCGGACAGGGATTCCTTCAGGGGAATCAATATCTCCTCTTTCAGTATCCCGTACTTGACCTTATCTTTATGTTTAAAACGGTATATCTTCATAGCAGACTTCCTTTCAGCGTTCCTTTTTTTATGTCTGACCTTTCACTCTCATTACCAGCTTTATCAAACGCAGAAACACAGTACTCATACTCAATGCCCTCTTTGACAGAAAAATCATTGAATATGCGCTCTTTAACGGGCTCTGAAGTCATAAGAATAAAATCTTCCTCTCCTTTTTTTCTTCTCCATATCTTATATCCATAGAGGTCCTTTGCATCTACAGCATCCCAGGTCACCGTGATCCGATCCCTGGCTGCAATCAAAACCAACCCATGCGGTCTTTCAGGCCGGATCGTATCCTCAACAGCGATCCTGACGGGCTCTGAATCATCACTCTCTAAAAAAGGAGGTTGCTCTGAAGCGGAACACCTCACAAAATAATGATATTCTTTACCGAAGAGAATGTGGCTGTCCTCATACGAGGTTTCCTTTATCAGGTCATGATTGATCCTTACGAACACACTTTCTTCAGAAGACCTGTAGACATGATACCCTTTAAGAGAGGATGGAGAGGAACCGTCTGTATTCTCCTCCGGAGCCTCCCATTTGAGTATCACTCTATCTGCCACAGCTTCAGCTTTGAGCCCGGATGGAGGATTGGGAGCGATCCTTAATATCACAGGGATCAGTTTTGGAAAATCGGATTCCCTCCCTTTTTTATCGGCTGCTTTAATGCCCCAAAAATACACGGTGTTCTCCGTTTCAGATGGTTCTGTCCTGTGTCTGTAGACATAAACCCGGTCATCCTCTCTGCCGGTGTCCTTGAATTTTGGAAAATCACCGCTTTTAATAGACGTTACAAGAGCTGCTTCCTTGGAAAAGCTTTTCAAATCAATCGATTTTTCTTCACCCGCCTTGTATTTTTTTTTATACAGCCAAATATCCACTCTGGAAATCTCATCCAGAAGGCTTCCGTCGATGTAGGAAGCGGGGTTTTTCCATTTTAATATGATTTTTTCTCCCCGCTGGAATGCGTCTGTGATCTCGACTTGCTGGGGGGCCTTTTTAATAGGGGGAAGAAGAGGCCCCTTTTTCCCGCAGCAGAGAGAAAGAAAAATCCCTGTCAACACAAATAAAAAAACTGAGTATTTTTTCATCAGAGGATGAAGCGGCTGAGGTCCTGGTCTTCTAAAATATCCTTTAACTGCTTGTCAACATAATTCTTGTCTATAGTGATGCTTTTACTCACGTCATCCGGAGCATTGAAAGATATCTCCTCCATGACTTTCTCCATGACCGTGTGAAGCCTTCTGGCTCCTATATTCTCATTGATGTTGTTGACTCTTTCGGCGATATCAGCGATTTTATCCACAGCTCCTTTTTTAAACTTAACATTCACTCCTTCTGTCGCCATAAGCGCTTTATACTGTTTGAGCAGTGCATTTTCAGGCTCCGTCAGAATGCGAATGAAGTCGTTCTTATCCAAAGAAGAAAGCTCGACCCTGATGGGAAATCTCCCCTGGAGTTCAGGAATCAAATCAGAAGGTTTGGACACATGGAAGGCGCCGGCCCCTATGAACAAGATATGGTCTGTTTTGACAAGCCCTGAACGGGTGTTCACTGTCGTGCCCTCTATAATGGGAAGAAGGTCCCTCTGGACTCCTTCACGGCTGACCTCTGGCCCGTGCCCGGTTTCCCTTCCGGATATCTTATCGACCTCATCTAAAAATATAATCCCTGAGTTCTCCACTTTTTCTATAGCCGATCTTGAGACCTGATCCATGTCAATGAGTCTTTGCTGTTCCTGTTCGGTAAGGTATTCGATCGCTTCCTTGACTTTGACCTTCCTTCTTTTGGTCTTTCCTCCTAGACCCGGAATGATTTCCTGTATGTGGATCCCTATCTCTTCAACACCCGTATTCGAAAATATCTCAAACGGAGAGCTGAACTTCTCTTTGACTTCGATCTGGATCTGGCGTTCATCCAGAAGCCCTGCTCTTAACTGGCTTCTCAGCTTTTCTCTGGTATCCTGAAATTTTTTTTCTTCCGCCTGGGCATCTGACTCAGAACTCACCCTGGGTTTAGGGAGAAGAATGTCCAGGAGTTTTTCTTCGGCGTTCTGTTCGGCCTTTGTTCTGACCTCCTGCATTTTCTCGGTTTTGACCAATCCCACGGCGATCTGAACCAGATCCCTGATCATGGACTCCACGTCCCGGCCTACATAACCTACTTCGGTGAACTTGCTCGCCTCGACTTTCAAGAAAGGAGACGACGTCATTTTCGCCAGCCTGCGTGAAATCTCTGTCTTGCCGACTCCGGTAGGACCTATCATTAAAATATTTTTCGGGGCAACCTCATCGGCCAGTTCGGGCGGAAGCTTCCTTCGCCTGTATCTGTTCCTTAAAGCGATAGCGACCGCTTTCTTTGCATCTTCCTGGCCTATGATATATTTATCCAGTTCTTCGACAATTCTTTTTGGAGTCAGCTCAGACTCATCGAATCTTGCTTTGCTCACATCCATGCTTTCCGGCAGTTCTATGGACATCTATAATTCCTCTATAGTGATATGGTTGTTCGTATAAATACATATGTCAGAGGTTATCTTCATGGCTTCCTCGGCGATTTTCCTCGCGGAAAAATCCGTATTCCTTATCAGAGCTCGTGCCGCGGCAAGAGCATAGGAGCCTCCTGAGCCTATGGCAACTATGCCGTCATCAGGTTCAACCACATCTCCTGTCCCGGAAATCAAAAAAGAGTTGTTTTTATCCGCGACCAGCATCAGTGCTTCAAGCCTGCGCAGAGCTTTATCCAGCCTCCAGTCTTTTGCCAGTTCAATGGCGGCGCGGGCAAGATTTCCCTGAAACTCCTCCAGTTTTCCTTCGAACCTGGAAAAAAGAGCAAACGCATCCGAAGTCGCGCCTGCGAATCCGGCCAGCACCTTGCCTTTATAAATCCGCCTTACCTTGCTGGCTTTGGATTTCAAAACCGTATTTTCCAGAGTAACCTGACCGTCACCCGCAATGACGACCTCTCCATTTTTCCTTATGCATAATATGGTGGTTGCATAGAAGTGATTTTTGTTTGCCATAACTTAATAATGATAAAACGTTCTATAAAAAACGTCAATGCTTCTTGTACTGATCCCTTAACTGTGTCTGGATGCTTTCCATGGGAATGATCTTTCCATTTATGATGACCTGGCAAATCCTGGAGCTCATTTGAACAGGAGACCCGCTCCAGACAACAAGGTTTGCGGTTTTGCCCTGTCCTATGGAACCCAGTTCATCATCCATGCCTATTATTTTAGCGGGATTTATGGTGAGGGCTCTGAGCGCCTGTTCTTCGTCAAGTCCATAAGCAACAGAGAGGCTGGCCGGAACCGGGAGATTGCGCACGTTTCTACTTTCCGGACCCCATCCGCCGGAGTCAAAAGTAAACAGGACCCCTTTTTCCGCAAGTACAGCTGCTGTGTGGTAATTCAAATCAAAAGGCTCCCATCTCCCCGGAATTCCTTTGGTTCCTCCCCAGATAACAGGGATTTTTTTCTCCCCCAACAGTTCTGCATACTTCAAAACTCCTTTGCTGGCTTTGATGATCCCCTTCAGATGGAATTGATCAATGATCTTCAGTGCGTTCCGAATGGTCACTTCGTCATTTGTAATAAACAGAGCAGGTACTTCTCCT
>CAZSZS010000095.1:0-7908 GCA_964611275.1 uncultured Eubacteriales bacterium | reverse complement strand
AGTATGGAAAGCGAAAACTGGAACACGATCATAGCTTTGCTCCCTCTTTTCTTCTTTCGCCCCGGCTGGAAGTTTTCCTTCAGCACATGCAGAGGCTGCAGGCTCGAAAGAAAAAAGGCAGGATAGAGTCCGGAGAAAAGGCCTGTGAGCACAGCCGCACCCACCAGGTATTTTAGAAGGAAGGGATAGTTCCAGATGGAGTTCGATACTTGAGGGATAAAAGACAACATAGCAAAATCCCCCATACTGGCATAAAAGATTGGGTGGATGATCTCATACAGCACGACGGCCAAAGGGATGGCAATAAAGGACAGAATGAGGGATTCTCCCAAAAATTGGAGGATCAGTTGGGGCCTCCTGGCGCCGACCACCTTTCGGAGTCCGATCTCTTTGGTCCTGTGCATGGAACGCACAGTGGCCAGATTGACGAAGTTGATGCTCACCACAAGAAGAAGCAGAATGCCGATAGAAAACATGATAACCACACTGGCCGGGCTGCTGCTTCCCATAAAAGAAGTGATATGTCTGGACTTTAATCGAAAATCGAGAAAAGGAAAAAGATATATTTTTTCAGGTGATTCCGGAGCGCTGCCAAAATGCCTGGAGAGAAAATCAGGAAGCCTTCTCTCAAAGCCGGGCCGGTCAAACTTATCGGGGAGCAGAAGAAAAGTGGCCATTCGATGGGCTGACCAGTCATCCAGGATGCCGGAGAAGGCACGAACCGTTTCCAGAGAGACCAGAAAATCGAATTTGATGGAAGAAGTCCGGGTTATGTCTTTTGTGACCCCTGTAACCTGGAGGTTTGTGTCTTTTTCAAAAGCCAGCACCCTGCCGATAGGATTTTCATCTCCGAAATATTTTTGGGCTGAGGCCTCGGATAAAACCAGAGAATACGGCTCGCTGAGTGCGGTCTCAGGGTCACCGGCTGTCATTTTAAAAGAAAAAAGGGATAAAAAGGATGGATCGACGAACAGCACGCTGCGCTCGGAAAAGGCATCTTCCCCCCTTTTGAAAGTGACCTGTCCGGCCGGATAAACACGGCACGTATCCTTGATCTCGGGATATTCACTGCGCAGGGCTCCGGCCATAGGCCCGGGAGTATATGCCAGGTGTTGGTCCTCTTTGTTTTCATTTTGAAAGACCTGGACCACACTGTAGACCTGATCTGCATTTTCATGGAATTTGTCGGCCCTGAGTTTGGAACCAGCCATAAGGGCAAACAGTATAAAGCCCGCCATGCCCACAGCCATTCCGAAAATGTTGATCCAGGAAAACGCCTTTTGTCTTTTCAGGTTTCTTAAAGCAATAAGTATATAGCTTTTTATCATGGCGTGCCTCCTTGATGTGTCTGCTCCTGCTTTCTCACCAGCATGTATTTGGCGAACCGGCCGTGGACGCCGCCTATGAATCGGATAAAATGAAGGGTGGAGAAGAAGAGGGCGATCCCGCACGCTGCGATCAGAGGAATGAACCAGGGATTTGGATAGAACGGCTGGTTCAATGTGATCAAGGGGCGCCCAATCACCCAAAACCAGATCGGATAGAGAGCGAACTTAAGAGACAGGGAAAGCAGCGTGAGCGTGATGAAAAAATATGTGAGACCCAGGGGAAAATGCAGGATCAGATAGGCAAAGATTTTCCAGGTGTAAGACTCGGTGATCAATGCTTTGTATTTTTGCCGCCAGTTCAGGCTGCGGTGCAAAAACACGGGTTTTCGCGGCATACGGATGCCGGTGAGCGCTTCAATGATGCGGCCTTCCACAAGAGCGATCCCCCTGAGAGAGAGAAGAAAAAGGCCTGTCACAGGGATCCCGATGATCAAGACGAGCGAAAAAAGAGAAAACGCGCCCCCCAAAAGAGCCCATGTCCCGTACACGACAGCTGTAAGGCCGGAGATCAGGATATAAAGAAAGGCTCCCCATGTTCGGGATTCTCCGGCAGCGCCGAAAAATTTTCTCCAAAAAGAGCGCTTCCTTGTGCGTGCGGGTTCTGCGGGGGCCAGGGCGGGCCGCATGCGGGATTCGATCTCTCTGTACGCTGAAGCAACCTCTGGCGGAGTGCCGTATTTTTCAACAGATGTTTCCAGAGCGGCTTGCTTTGAAATCTCCGGAGAACCCTTCAACGCTTCTTCCAGTGCGTTCTGCAGATGCTCCTCTGCATCGGATAGGGCATCCTGGATGAGAGCCGGATCGCATCCTCTCATCTCTGTTTTAAGTTTGTCTAAATATTCTGTGATGTTTTTTATCATATTTCCATCCTTTTACTTTCGTACCAACATGGATTTGGCGAACCGGCCGTGAAATCTGCCGAAAAGTTTGGCCAAATGAAAAGTCAGGGGCAGGAGAAAGAAACCGCCAAGACACACGAAAGGCAGAAGCCAGAGAGGTGTGAAAACATTATCTCCGACAAGATCCAGCGGAAGGCGGAATACAAGTTCGAGTACAGGGCTCAGGACAAAGCTCAAAGAGAGAGTGAAAAGCAGGCTGAAAAGAGCAGAGTAGATAAATCCCAGAGGGAAAAGAAGCGCAAAATACACCAGCGCCTTCCAGGAATAAGGGTCCCTGACTAAGGCTCTGAATTTGTCCCACCAACCAGAGCCTTTTTGAAAAAATTGCGGTCTCTGCGGCATGCGGACTCCCAGGAGCGCTTCGATTATGCGGCCTTCCAGCAGCGCAATCCCACGAAGGGAAAGAAGATAGCCTCCGAAGAGGGGCAGTCCGATGATAAAAACGAGCATGGAAGCAGAAGCGAATCCGGCAAAAAGAGCCCAGCCTCCGAAGAGGATGCCTGGAATAAAGGCAAAAACAAGGTAGACAAAAGCTCCCCATGCTCTGGATTCAGTCAGCACGCTAAAAAATTTCCCTAAAAGAGAGTGTCGCACAGTGCGAGACGGGCGGGAAGGGGCATGTGAGATATGAGGTTCCATTGCCCTATAAGCAGAAGCGACCTCGGCGGGCGTCCCGTATTTTTCAATAAGGGGAATGAGGAGCTTTTCTTCGGAAGCGTTGGGATTTTTGGACAGCTCCTCATCGAGAGCGTTTCTGAGGTGTGTTTCAGCATCGGAGAGAGCATCCTGGATAAGGGCGCGATCAACGCTTTGCCCCAGTTCTTTCTTGAGCTTCGCTAAATATTCTGAAACATTTTTATACATAATGTCACCCCTTTAAGGTCCGGTCCACAAATGTTTTGGTTTGATCCCAGATTTTAGCCCAGGTTTTCAATGTTTCGAGACCGGCATCCGTGATTTTGTAGTAACGGCGAGGCGGTCCCGAAACAGAGGGATCCACATAGCTTTCCAGCAGTCCGCTACCGTGGAGTGAACGCAGGACAGGGTACAGCGCTCCCTGTTTCATCATGGGAGCCCCTTTATCCCCTGAGTCCATGAGCTTGGCGATCCTGTACCCATAGAGCGGCTCATCAGCCTGGGAAAGGATACTGAGCAGAACCAATGAGGCTGTGCCTGCGTTTAGTTCTTTCTGAAATTTTTTATTGATTTCGTTTTCTTGCTCCAATCTGTTCCTCCTGTAAGCAATTTATCAATATTCTTCGATTATCATTATTATTAACCTGAATATAGTGTTAACTTATCAATATGTCAAGAAAAATTTTAAATTTTTTTATTTAAGCTTATTTACTCTGATATTATGACTTATTATTTCGTACGTATTAGTATTTACAAAATTCGGACAGACAGGTAAACTAAGCTCAATTCAAGTCCAATTTTTTTAGGGAAGGGATAAAATGGTGGATACAGGCCTAAAAGACAAAGTCGTCATTGTCACTGGAGCCAATCACGGCATCGGAGCGGCTACTGCTTTGGCATTCGCCGGGGAAGGTGCCAGAGGGCATGCTTCAAATGTCTCCTATGGAGCCAGCAAATATGCAGCTGAGAGCTATGCTCGGGCAGCAACCTCAGAATTGGGCCCTTATGGGATCACGGTCAATGTGATTTCTCCAGGCGCGGTCCAAACAAGCTGGATGCCAGCGGAGCTCGAAAAAGAGCTGGCTGCCACTTACCCCCTGAGAAGAGTGGGAAGACCGGAGGATATTGCTACAGCTGCTGTGTTCTTTGCCTCCAAACAGGCGGATTGGATCACAGGGCAGGTCCTGTATGTGGGCGGCGGGAACCGGATGTGAAAGCGGTTGTGAAAGCGGTTGTGAAAGCGGTTGATTTTGCCCCCAAAAAGAGGTGCTCTAAGGAGAAGGAAATTGTGGAAAAGTGTCTTAAATTGTTGATATGATTGAAGATGCCCGGGCCCGTCCCCTAAAAATAATATTTTGTGTGATGAAAAGAGGGATTTTTTGTGGGTCTTTATTAATTTTAGTGTTCTTTTTCATCTTTTGTAAAAACAACAAAACCCAAAACTATTATCTGCCGCCCCGAGTCGAAGACGGTGTGACTCATTTAAAATTCAATGACCTTGGAAATGAACAAATCTTTCAGGGAAGCTGGTCAGCTCCAGAACTTGGCAACAACAAAATATTCAGCCGTCAGTTGAGTTATCCTGGAGGAAAGCTTCTTTTTTTCGTTCCTCAAAAAGAAAAATATCTGCTAAACTTAAAGCTGCAGCAAAATGCACTGTGCTTAAAAATAAAGATCGCGGATAAAGTTTATACATTAAGGGATAAAAAAAACATTCTTTTGCTCATCCAACCCAATAATCTCAATCCAGGTTTCAATGCAGTAGAATTTATTTTACAGGAAGACCAACAAATCTATTTAGAAGAAATGGAGATTTACCCTAACAGATTATCAACTCTGAAAGGAAAAAGGCAGGAAAATCATATCTTCACCCCTGCAAAACTGTTTTATTACCTCAATCCAAATATCGACGAATGTCTAAAACTAAGACTTTCTAATGGTGCTGGAAGAAAAATAAGAGCTGCGCTTATTATAGAAACGGAAAAAACAACCAAAAAAAAAGAAAAGGTCATCAATGGAAACACTTTAAAAATAGAGCCCATTGACAGCACTATCCATAAAATCACGGTTTCAATACCCCAAACCATACAGCCGTTCGTTTCATTGGAGGAAAGTATGGTCCGGAGAAAAGAAACAGCCTCCCCTGACCATAGCGCTGTTGACTTTGAAAAAAACAAGAACACAAACATACTTATCATCCTCCTAGATGCTGCCAGGGCTGATCATATAGGGATTTTCGGTTACAAGAGAAATACGTCGCCAAACATCGATCGTTTGGCTGAGGACTCTTTGTGTTTTACTAACTGCTACGCAGAAGCAGCCTATACTCTGGCTTCCACAGGAACCTTATTAACAGGCCTCCCACCCCTCTATCACGGCGTCACCTCAGCTTTTTTCAGCAGCTTGGATAAAAAATTCCGCACTTTACCCCTATTGTTTCAGGAAAAAGGTTTCTTTACCGGAGCTATCTCCGCCGCTCCTTATTTTGGAAAAGCCTATGATTATCATAAGGGCTTTGATCTCTTTATCGAACTTTTTCGCGACAAGGAAACCATAATGGCTGAGGATTTTATAGATCCGTTTCGAAAAATATTAAGCCAGCGGGGAGAGAAGCCGTTCTTCATTTATCTCCATTTGCGGGAACCTCATATTCCCTTTAATATGCCCCCTCCTTATTTGGGAACATTCCAGGATAAATTCAAAGTGCAGTCACAAAAAACCAGAATGGAGTCATACGGGATTTATTTTGGCAGAGAAAACACAAAAGATGATCTGGCTCTCTTAACAGCTCTCTATGATGAAAATCTTCTCTATGCGGATGCTGTGGTTGGAGAATTTCTGGATATCCTCAAAAAAAACAACACTTATGATAACACCGTGAAAGTCATTATGAGCGACCATGGGGAAGCCTTAGGCGAGAGAGGAGCCATAGGCCACAATAGTGTTCTGCACCGTGAAGGCCTCAATATTCCCTTGATCATTAATATGCCCGGCTGTCGTTTCCAGGGAAAGTTTATTCATAAACAAAGCATAACCTCAGATCTGGTCATAACCCTTACAGATTTATTTGATTTGGATTATCCTTATACATATTTTACAGCTGGGAAAAATCTCCTCGATCTCCCTGAATATCGAACGAGGTTCACCATAAGTTTAAAAAACAATTCCAGATATTATGGCTATACCGCAGAATCATTTCCTTACAGAATGATTGTTTTTCCGTTGTCCGGGCCTGATTTTTTGGAACTTTATGATGTTTCCGTAGATGCCTGGGAAAAAAATCAAATAACCGGGAAAAAATTACCTCAGGATATGCTCTATTTTTATTTTAATAATTATTTAAAAAAAGCCTATCTTTTAAATCTGGACCTCAAAAAGCCTAACCTAAGAAAACATGACTTAGAGAGCCTGAAATCCCTTGGTTATATTAAATAATATTTAACAATTTTTGTTATGAATTTTACCCCCAAAAAAAGGTGGCTTTCAGAGGGGGACAGCTATTATTTCTTCAGGTATCCGATGGGGAAGATACAGGGAACCTTTTGTTTGTAACGAAGATATTCGGAACCAAAGACTGATTCTAAATAGACCTCCTCTTTTTTTACAAACTGACATAATATGAGGTACATGAATACGGGTATTGTCAGCCAGAGCCAACTGTTTACTAAAAGAGCTATCCCGGGGACAATAAAAACCACCCATGAGGCATACAACGGATGGCGGCAGCATCGGTAAATACCGTTAGTAACAAGCTCATCAGCCTTGTATGCGCGTGATACTATTATAACTGAAACGATAAATAAGGGTATGCCTATCGCTATTAGAAATACCCCGAGAATAACAAATAGCCAATAGGGTATAAATTTTATTTGAAAAAAAGGATAGAAAGAGTGGCTTATCACTAATATCACGGCTCCGTAAGAGATGGAAAGAGCTGTAAAGATAGGACCTGTTCCCCACCGGCTCATTTTTTTTGTCATAGGGATTCTCAGGGCTCCTTAAGTCCTTTTGGTTTCGGTTTTCTTTTTTTTCTTCTCCTTCTTCTTCCGTGCAGGTTCAGCCACAACAATGGTCTCTGCGATCCGGTCGTGAATAGTACGGCGGTCTTTCCGGAAAAAATACTGAAGGAAGCCGAATCCAAACTCAAGGGTTGAAGCCCCATAACCGATGGCGCGCTCAAAAGCATGCCATAGATTGACGCGCCTATGAACCAAAGACACGATCCTTATGCGGCAGATCATTTTCCCTACAGTTCTCCCGTTGGTCAGATACACGGTCAGGGAAAAGTAGATGACCAGCCAGGCCACGCTGTACCAGTTCTCAAAAAAAGTAAAATCAATATCAAGGTCAGGATCTAGAGTGAACCATCCTGTCCATCGGCTGGTAAAGATCACGAGAAGCACCAGCAGCACAAACGATAAACCGGCCGCCCAAAAATCAATAAACAGAGAGAGGGCACGCTGTGCAAAGGACGCCAGCTCTCTGCCTGTCAATGATTGGGCGCGGGTTGTATCCTGAGGTTGATAGATCGTTTTTTTGAATATCATTGTCCCTATCCTTATCTATGAATCTTTTTTGTTTTTTATTGATTGTATACAAAGGGAATGCTTTTTTAAAGAAAAATCAGGGACATTTCGATGATGAACCAGCGATACAATGTTCATTCTTATCTTTCTTTGATGATTTCTCTTGATAAATGGCTTCAATTGCCGATTTTAGGGGCAAAAAACGGCAGGCTTCTTGGGTGGGGGGTTGTGGAAAAGTAGGGTTATGTTATTGATAGGATTGAAGATAGCCGGGCCCGTCCCCTCTATTGAGTCCGTTGACCCCCCTCTGTTGACCCCGCTCTATTGACTAAAAAGCAAATATGGAGATAATATGAGATCAGATGGACATGGAGAAAAGGGCCGCCAGGAAAGAAAAATGGAAAAGGCTCTTCTCCTTTTCCGCTCTGTCATTGATGGCTGCTAATCTTATCCCCCTCA
>CAZSZS010000094.1:0-10028 GCA_964611275.1 uncultured Eubacteriales bacterium | reverse complement strand
AAACCACAGACGGTTTCACCCATAGGCCTTTTCCTACCGGACCTGCAGATTTCACAAGAAAAGAGGCACTGGGATTGTCCCGTTATCTAAAAAAATATGTGGTGGCCTTCCCCTTTATCGAATCAAATAGAGTGGTTCTTGTCATTCCTGAATATATGTGGCTGTATATGGTTTTATTCAAAAAAACTTATAAAAACGAAACCTATGTGGCCTTTGAAGATTCAGGAAATGTCACTGTCCGGATTGCCCGGCGTGACTATAGGAAGTACAAAGAAGAGCTCACTTTTGACCAGCTGTGCGTGTCTTTGGGAGGTTTGTTTAAGCAGTTTATGCAGTGGTATATGGACGGGGAACCGGAAAAAATCCTGGATAGACTCAATTCCACCTGAGCAGGAGAATGACTCGATGAAAAATAAAAGAATTTCGCTTTTCGAAGAATCCCGCCGTCTAGCCTCTCTTATGGCAAAAGATTACGCACAGGATTTTTTAAAGCTTCTCGTTATATACAAAGATATTTCTGCATCAGAGGCAGCGGCCCGCTTGGGATTCCACATCAAGACAGCTCAGGATTTTTTGGAAGGCCTGGAAAAAGCAGGCATTCTGGGTAAAAGAGAAGCCGCAGAGGGAAAGAGGCCTTATTTCAGATATTTTCTTAAGGGACGAAAAGTCAATATTCACTTTGATCTGGATGAGCTCTATGATCCCGAAGCATGTACCTTTCGGCTGGCGTGGAAAATAAGAGAGCGTAAAAATTCCGGAGCTCTGTTTAAAGAGGGCCGCGGTGAAAATATCTCTGCTGTGGATGTTTTTCATGGGAAAGGCCGTTCCCGCAAGCAAAGACGGTACAACGTAACAGAATGCCAGGGACGTTTCCTGTTTCATCTTCCCTTTCCCACAGAAGAACCCCGCACGTTTGAGGAGATCTCGCGCCGGGCCGGTATTCGTGACGACTGCCTGCACGAAGTCATGGATATCGTTGAGGTCCTGATTTCATGTGGAGTCATTGAAAAAATTGATAGATTGTACTCATGAAATAAAAAAATAGGGTGTTTCCATACAAAAAAACCTGTAAAATGGTGTGTCCCATAGATGAATAAATGAAACAAGGAGGAAGGCATGTCTTATGCAACAAGGGAGGATGTTGAAAGAAAACTAAAAAGCGGTTGGGAGCCGGAATATTTCAATGCTCCGAAGCCTGTTGATGAAAAGGAGCTCATACAAACGCCTTATAAAGAAAAGTTGAATCCCCATATAAGAATTGTGGTTGCAGGAGGCGGTGGTTTCATTGGGGGATCCATGGTGAGGTATCTCAAGAACAAGGGATTTACAAATATTGTGGCAGCTGATATCAAACCGGTTTATGAGTGGTATCAGACCACGGAGGGAGTGGCAAATCTCTGTCTTGACCTCAGGGATTATAAAAATTCCATGGATCTCGTGCAGGGGGCCGTTGAGGTATATAATTTTGCTGCTGATATGGGGGGAATGGGATTTATTGAGACCCATAGAGTGGACTGTCTGATAAACTCCAGTAAAATAAATGACAGCATGGTCGAGGCTTCCTGGAAAGCCGGGGCCACCAGATATTTTTTCTCTTCTTCTGCCTGTGCTTATAACACGAATTTACAGCAGAAACATGATGTTCCCGGACTTAAGGAAGGCGATGCTTATCCGGCTGATGCGGAGAGAGGATATGGATGGGAGAAATTGATTGCTGAACAGAAATGTCAGGAGATGTTTATTGAAAAGGGAATGGAGACCCATATTGCACGGTTTCATAATGTGTATGGGCCCTACGGAACATGGGACGGGGGACGCGAGAAGGCTCCGGCCGCCCTTGCCCGTAAAGTCATTGCTGTTATGGAAGGGGACGAAGATTCCATTTTAATTTGGGGTGATGGGAAACAAAGAAGAAGTTTCATGTATATTGATGACTGTACGGAAGGAATTTTCCGCTTGATGCGCAATCTCAATACCACAGCTACTCCTTTGAACATAGGCTCCGAGGAAATGATCTCTGTGAATGAATTGGTTGATATCATAGAGGACATAATGGGCATCAAAGTCGATCGCAAATACGATACTTCAAAACCAAAAGGGGTTGTGGGGAGAAACAGCGATAACACCATGATCCGAAAGTATCTTGATTGGGAACCCCGCACGTCTTTTACAGAGGGGATGAAGCCCACATGTGAGTGGATAAAAGAGCAGTACAGGAACCGGAAAGCAGGAAAAAGAACCGTGAGCTAAAGGGAGAAAGAGTTCGGATCAAATCTTTGATGGCTGAGAGTAAAAAAGACATAACAGCCCGCGTAGTTGATAAAAAATATCTGTTTCCGTTTATCCTCATTACCAGCTGCTTTGCACTATGGGGATTTGCCAATGATGTGACAAATCCCATGGTGAAAGCCTTTTCAAAGATCTTGATGATGAGCAATTTTCAGGGGTCCCTGGTCCAGTTTGCTTTTTACGGGGGGTATTTTTTCATGGCTTTTCCTGCAGCCATGTTTATCAGAAAGTTTAATTATAAATCAGGTATTTTGGTCGGTCTGGGATTATACGCAACAGGTGCTTTCTTATTCATACCGGCAAGTATGCTTCAGGTATTCAGTGTGTTTCTCATTTCCTATTTTATTTTGACATGCGGACTGTCTTTCTTAGAGACCACAGCCAACCCTTATATCCTTTCAATGGGAGATGAGGAAACCGCGACCAGGCGGTTGAATTTTGCACAGGCGTTTAATCCTATAGGATCCCTTATAGGCATGTTTACTGCCCAGTCTCTTATTCTGGCAAGGATAAATTCTGCTGAAAAGGCCCAGAGAGCTTTGATGGACCCCGAGACCTTAAAGGCCGTCACTTCCGGTGACCTCGCGATTATCAGAACCCCCTATGTGGCGATTGCTTTTGTGATTTTGGTGGTTCTGGCCCTTGTCGCCTTGAGCCGTATGCCCACTAAAGATGAAGGAGAGCAGAAAATACGGCTCTTTCATACTCTGGATAAATTGGCACACAACAGAAAGTACATACATGGAGTTGTAGCCCAATTCTTTTATGTTGCGGCTCAGATCATGTGCTGGACTTTTATCATCCACTACGGGACAGAACTTTTTACCTCTGCGCAATACGGTCTGTCTGTCCAGAAAGCTGAAGTTTTGTCCCAGAAATACAATATTGCAGCCATGGTTATTTTCTGTATCAGCCGGTTTGTGTTCACTTACATTCTTAAATACATAAAAGCGGGAAAGCTCCTTATGGTTCTTGCCGGAGTCGGGATGGTTTTGACCCTCAGTGTTATGTTCTCTCCAGGGATGATAGGACTTCTGAGTCTAGTGGCCGTATCCGCCTGCATGTCTTTGATGTTTCCCACCATATACGGAATCGCCCTTAAAGGGTTGAGAAACGATGATGCTAAAATCGGAGCGGCCGGACTCATTATGGCCATTCTCGGAGGATCAGTGATGCCCCCTCTTCAAGGTGCTATCATCGACCTTGGAAAAATCGGGTTCTTCTCCGGAGTGAGAGCTTCTTTTGTTCTGACCTTGATATGCTTCGCGGTCATTTCCCATTTTGGAAGAAAGACCTACAGGACCTATCAACATAATTAGTGATCTTTTTCTTAAATTATCTTGGCTTCAAATTTTTTAAAAAAACATACAAAAGGACCGAACTTATCACAGCCATGACCAGAAAAATCCCTGCCACAGAAAAGTCTTCACTGATTCCTTTGACTTTGAGCATCAGGACCATGCCCATTAGGGCGACGGCCAGTATGATGATAAATACCAAAGATATGGGGGTGAGTATATAACCAAGGCGTTTTTTTCGCAGCAATAAAAACGCTGTCACAATCAGTCCGGGCAGTGCCACTGAAATGTCAAGTACGTGAACAGGATTTACCAGTAGATTATAATCGCTTACTGATGAAGGGACAGAATTTTTAAGCACTGCAGGTACCACGTCTTTAAGCCAGAGAAGGTAGAACATAAGAGCGACCAGGATCAAATAGATGGAAAATATTTTAGAGGGTGTTTTTTGCCCATACCAGTTTTCAACATCCATGCGGCTGAAATCGACCATGAACAGGATGAATATATAGAGAGAAAGGCCCAAGGTGATGCAGTAAAAAAGAAAAAGATAGTTGAAGCTGACTCCGAGGCTGTAAATGACGAATGAATACAGGATATAAAAAACGGTTCCTCCGAAAATATAAAAAGCGACTTTACTGTTTTTTTGGATAAAAACAAGGGTCAGGATCAAAAGAGGCACAACCAGAAAAAGGTCAACTAGGTCCTGTCCCATGCCCTGGACTGCCATGGAAACAGTTTCTTTCTGGTATGTCATGGGGATAAACGATCCGCAAAAAGAGACAACCGTTAAAGAAATGACCAAACATACTGATAAAATCGTGATAGGTTTAAGGTTGTTGATCTTCATTTTTATCTCCTTTCCTTACTGCCAGTGAGTGAGAACCGGCCATATTAAGAGCAGCAATGACATGATAAAGAAAATAATCTGCATGGGAAAGTTCCATTTGAACCATTTTTCATAGGGGATCTTGGCTAAGCCTAAAGTCCCTATGGTCACGCCTGATGTGGGGATGATCATGTTGGTGAAGCCGTCTCCGAACTGATAAGCCAGAACCGCGGTTTGACGTGTGATGCCAGACAGATCGGCGAGCTGTGACATAATGGGCATAGTCAGAGCTGCTTTTGTGGAACCTGAGGGAATAAAAAAATTAAAGATGATTTGAATGATATACTGAAAATAAGCAGCCATGATCCCAGGCAGCTTTGATATGGATGAGGACATACTGAAGAGAATGGTATCCATAACCCCGCCTTGTTCGAGAATGACGATGATTCCTCCGACAAATCCCAGTATGAGTGCAGCTGAAATCATTTCCTGACATCCTTTGATAAAGGATCCGGCAATATCATTTAATCCTTTTCCTGCGATGATAGCACTGGCAAGCCCCATAGCTAAAAACAGACCGGCAATTTCTTTTATATACCATTTAAAGAGGATGACCCCCAGTATCATAAACACGATACCTGCAAGCAAAATAATCAGGCAGATCGCATGTCTCCATGTGAATTTACTGACCAGCTTTTGTTTTTCAATCAATTCTTCACGTCTCTTTTTATCGTATTCATACATGAGGCTTTTCCGGGGATTTTTCTTTATTTTCACTGCATAGACCATCACCCATATAATGGTGATAGCTGTTGCTATAAACCAGATGATCACCCTGTATACTATCCCGGAAACAGGTGTTATGTCTGATATCTTCTGTGCTATCTGCAGCGTAAAAGGATTAATGAATGCCCCGGCGAATCCCACGCCGGCAGCTAGAAAGGAAAGGCATATCCCTACAATAGAATCGTATCCAAGACTGATAGCTAAGGGGACGAAGATCAGGACAAATGGCATGGCTTCCTCGCACATCCCGAAAATAGCTCCGAAGAGAGAAAAAACTGTCATCACAATAGGAATGATGAGTAGTTCTTTGCCTTTCAGTATCTTCACCAGCTTTCCGATACCGGCATTTATGGCTCCTGTTTCGTTCAGCATATAGAAAGCGCCCCCCACGATGAATATGAAACCAATGATCTCCGCTAATTTGATAAAACCTTTTAACGGAGCAGTGAATATTTCCAGTATCTGAGGGTTTGCTTCTGTTTTTTCATATGTTCCCTCGACCACTATGGTTCTTTGAGTGTTGTTGATTTCGATCTGTTTCCTCTCATAGCTTCCGCCGGGAAGTATCCATGTCAGGACCGCAGCAATGATAATCAGAAAGAAAACGATCACAAAAACATTTGGTATTTTGCCCATGGCGAATGGCCCAGGTCAATCCTTCTTTAGAAAAACGGGTTGAGTGCAGGCTATTCTTCCCGAAGATTCGAAGATTCTGGCTCTAACGTAAAGTTCATCGCCCTTGAAATGATATTCGGCATAGGGGCCTTGGGATTCTTGAAGCGTGTGGCCGTCTTTTCCGATAAAAGTAATGGTGTAGGCTGCGTCTTTGTAGGGATTGACATCGACAATGTATTTATCCTCAGTATGATATACGTCCTTGAGTGTGACGCCCAGGGTGGCGTAGAATTCCCCCTGTTCGATCGCCTGCATAATGGCATCTGTACTCAGCTCCCCGGCCTTGACCATGATCCATCCTGAACCTGGGTTGGATCGTGCGGGAGCGAACTCCCCGACGAAATCATGGGCATCATCTGATGCGATCCCGTACATCAGGATATCCATGGAGAGCAGCCCGTCCCATATGTCTTCCATACCCGGCCTGCCTCCTGCCGCAAACAAATTGCAGTCAGGATGGACATTGAACAGTTCGAATAATGTGACATTTTTAAGCTGGGACATTTCTTTATCTGTAAAAGACCACCTCCAGTTGGGGTGGTTTATCTGAGGGACAGCTCCGGCCTGAAGTATGGCATCGACATTGTTCTGCAGGGTTTCTGTTACGGAGTCCCCGTGCTGGGGTTCGATGTAGGTAACGGCATTGAGGGCATTGAGATGAACCGGGACTCCTTCAAAGGAATCTGTGACCTCTTCTCCCTGAATAAGAAGGAAATCGTCGTTAGGGTCTGTATCAAGATATTTTATTTCAGTGATAAAGTTATGGTCTGATATGACAAGAAAGTTGTACCCGTGGTCTCTGTACCATCTGATGACCTGACGCGGATAAGAGTCTCCATCCGAGTTTAAAGTATGGCAGTGAGTGTTGCCTTTATACCACTTATATTCCTGAGCAAGCGAAGGGAGTGCAAAGAGCACAACCGCACACAGAATAAAAACAGTGATTTTTTTCATCATAACCTCCTGATATTAACTTCGACTTGTTCATCATCCAGGTTAATTGTTCTGAATATTTCCGTAGATGATATTATGCTATGAACGACATCCAGTCAACGAGAAGTTAAAATTCAGATATGGCTTGTCCTCACTTCAGATTTTTAACGCCATTCTTCTTCGTTTTTCTCGGCGCTTGCGTAACTCCCCCCGTCCGTGGGTCAGACATACTCAGCGTCCAGCTTTGCTGGATACCCTCGAAAAGCCTCATCCAAAGGCTAAATCTTCAATGTCGCTTCAGCCACACCTGAATTTTTTCAAATCTTCGAAATTATTGCTCATTCATCATTTATGCCAATAAGAGGCGGAGAAATATGTTTACTGTACAGATAGTTTCTGACTTGAATTACGCATCCGGTTTAGAGTATGATTATGATTCATGCCGGATTCATGAGAAGATTAAAGTGAAATTATTTCAAGGTTTGAGCATCCGGAAAAAACTCATAGGGATTATTCTCCTCATATCAGCCATCATCCTTATTTTGACTTTTTCGCTGATCGTATTCGCCAAGTCCAGAGAGGACAGAGTGAGATTTACAGATGAGATAGAGCATCATGCAGCACTGGCAGGAGAATGCTGCAGGGAAGCAATGGCCTCAAAAAAAAGACAAGGCCTTGAGGCCTGCTTATCCGTGTTAAGCTCAGTGCCCTGTATTACAGATAGTGTGTTTTTCGGACCAGAAAGCAATGCTTTGGCGTCCTACAGCCTTTCTGAAGATATGTTTATTCCACCCGCCGTAGGGCATATGAAATCTTCTGGATTCAAGGACGGATATCTCCATGTCTTTTTACCGGTATCAGATGGAGAGAACACATACGGAGAGATATTTGTACGGGCTTCTACTGAGGAACTGGATAGAAAACTCAGGCTTTATATTTTTATCATGGCGGTTTTATTAGGGTTGGCGCTTCTGCTTGTTTATTTTCTAGCCCGCGGCTTCCAGCATTTTATTTCAAAGCCTATATTAAACCTTGTGACAGCGACCAAAAACATATCTGAGCCCGGAGAAGCAGGGGCTCGAATCAAAAAAAAGAAAAAAAATGAATTGATGATACTTCGGGATCGGCTGAAATATTTGTTGGAAAGTAAAAAACTCTGGGAGATGAAGCTGGATGAAGTGAACAAAGCGAGCCAGACAGCCGCAGAATTGGAGAAGACCGGGAAAAAATACAGAGAGATATTTGAAAAATGTGCTTATGGGATTTTTATCTTTGAAGCGGTTGATAATGGAAAAGACTTTCTTATTAAGGATTTGAACAACACAGGTGAAAAAATAGAGCGGATACACCGCAGTGACCTCATTGGGAAGAAAATCACAAAGATTTTTCCTGTAGTCAGAGAATCGGGACTGTTGGAGGCCCTTCGGGATGCATGGCAGACTGAGGTGGAAAAGTATATTCCCTCTGCAAAATTAAGGGTTAGTGACAAGGCGGGTTGGAAAGAATTTTTTATCAGCAAGCTTCCGTCCGGGGACATGGCTGCGGCGTTTCGGGATGTAACAGACAAAAAAGATGAAGAGAAAGCAGGGAAAAAGCAGGAGGAAGAGAACAAAGAAAGGATTGAGGATAGAATCACTCAGGATGAGGAACACAAGTCAATCCCGTTAGATAAAAGCGTTCAGCATCAGGCCTTAAATAATGAACTGGAAGGTCTTTTCTCTGCCACAGCCAAGTATTTGGAAAGCCCGTTGGAAAAAATAAATGAGTTCAGCAAATCGTTTTTAGAGGATTATGCTGACAAAGTCGATGACAAAGGCAAAGACAGACTTATTCAGATCCGGGCGGCGGCACACCGCATGAAGCAGATGACCAAAGGACTGAGTGAAGTGGCAGAGCTGTCGTTTGACAGGTTAAAACTTGAGACGGTCGATCTCAGTGATATAGTAAGGAAACGGTCGGTTAAGCTGAGAGAAGGAAATCCTGAAAGAAAGGCGGAGTTTGTTATTCAGAAAGGGATCAAGGTCAGAGGAGACAGCCGGATGCTGAGCATTGTCATTGACAATCTGCTTACAAATGCCTGGATTTACTCTTCCAAAAAGCCAAACATAAAGATTGAATTCGGGATAAAGGAGAACAAAGGTATTAAAGAGTATTTCATCAAGGATAATGGGATCGGGTTTGAGATGAAAGATGTAGATGACTTATTTTGCCCGTTCAAGAGATTGAATGAGAATGAAGTGTTCCCGGGTTATGGAATGGGACTCGCTGTTACCAGGCGGATTATCCATAAACACGAAGGTATTATCCGAGCTGAAGGCAAGCCCGGACAAGGCGCCGTTTTTTATTTTACAATCGGAACCTGAATGTACCGGATTTTTAGTGAAAAAAAACCAATGGGAGGTTTGTATGTTCAAAAAAATTGTATTTTTAGGTTTTATCTTATTTTTTTGTTTCACTCTGTTCAATACTGCGTTGCTGTCAGCCCAGGATGAAGAGCAGCAGGAGAACCAGTTCCGTCAGCTCTATCAGGAACTTCCCACTGCTGACCAGTGCCGCACGGCCTCAGGAGCTCCGGGCCCGGAATACTGGCAGCAGAGAGTTGATTATGACATAGTCATTGAACTTGACGAGGAAAACCAGCGGATATATGGTGAGGAATCAATAACTTATTTTAATAATTCACCTGTTCCCCTTTCCTATCTCTGGGTTCAGTTGGACCAGAATATCCGGAAAAAAGATTCCCTGAGTAAAAAAGTGAGTTCAGGCCGGATATCAGACCCTATGTCCTTTATGTTCCTTCAAAGGATGCATTTGGATTTTGACGGAGGGTTTAAGATCGAGTATGTAAAAGATAAAAAAGGAAATGACCTTTCTTATAAAATCGTAAACACCATGATGAGAGTGGACCTTCCCGGAAGTCTGAATCCGGACTCAAGGTATTCTTTCAAAATAAAATGGTGGTACAACATAAATGATAAGAACAAAGTCGGAGGAAGGTCAGGTTTCACCTATTATGAGGAAGACGGGAATCATGTTTTCACCATCGCCCAATTTTTTCCCCGGCTGGCTGTGTACAATGAGGCAGAGGGATGGCAGCACAAACAGTTTCTGGGGAGCGGGGAATTTGCGCTTCCTTTTGGAAATTATATGGTGAAAATAACAGCCCCTTCTGACCATGTCATCGGTGCCACAGGGACCTTGATGAATCCTGAGAAGGT
>CAZSZS010000093.1:0-2331 GCA_964611275.1 uncultured Eubacteriales bacterium | reverse complement strand
CAGGATTGTGATAATGTAATTGTGTCAAAAATATTGGATGAGCATAGTAGATAAACAATAGTCTCAGATCCCTTATTTGTGCCCAGTTATTATTGAAGATGAAGATCTATTTACACCATCCAAAAGATGGGCTGAGATGATAAAAAGACTGGATTTCTGTTGTTCTCTCTTTTCTTGGATGTTTCTTGTTGACTTGTGCTTTATTTTATACGTATGATAGGCGGTGAAGTCGCTTAGAGGGCGGATATCTGATGAAACGGAGGGGAAATCATCAGCAACAGAAAAACGAAAGTCCTATCTTTGAATCTTAATAGTGGATAACGAGGTTTATTCATAAAAAAGGAGAGGAACATGTGGGGCAATTACATTAAGACAGCCTTCCGAAGTCTTTCCAAGCACAAAGGCTTTTCATTGATCAATATTCTGGGCCTGGCTATCGGCATGGCCACCTGTCTTTTGATCATCCTCTATGTGAACCACGAACTGAGCTACGACAGTTTCAATGAGGATGCGGAGAGGATTTACCGGATCTGTTTTTCCGGCAACTTGGGAGGCAGAGATTTCGACCTCTGCATGGCTCCTGCCCCCTTGGCTGATATCGTCCTCGAGACCTATCCTGAGATCGAGGCGGCTGTCCGGTTCTGCTCCCAGGGCAGTAAGATCGTGCAGTATGAAGATAATTCCTTTAAAGAAGACCGGATCGTATTTGCAGACGCCTCTTTTTTCGATCTTTTCTCGATCCCGCTTGTCAAGGGGGATCCACAGACAGCACTCAAAGAACCCTACACTCTGGTTTTGAGCCGGAAAACGGCTGAAAAATATTTCAGAGATGAAAATCCCATCGGGAAAATCCTCCATCTGGATAACCGGACGGATTTCAAAGTGACGGGTGTATTCGAAGAGATCCCGGACAACTCCCATTTCCATTATGACATCCTCCTCTCAATGGAATCTTACGAGGACAGCAAAAATCAGGTCTGGCTCAGCATGGAATATCCCACCTATATTCGTCTTCACAAAGGCGCAGAATATAAAATCTTAGACGCCAAACTTGACGAGCTCATCCAAAAATATGCCATCCCACAGATGTTAGCCTTTATGGGGACATCCGAGGACAAGCCGGATAGCGATATAAGTATCGTGGCCGAATACTTTCTCCAGCCACTGAGAAGCATTCACCTTCATTCGGACCTCTTGGGAGAGCTCGAGCCGACCAGCGATGCCAAGTACGTATATATTTTTTCAGCCATTGCATTCTTTATCATGATTATCGCTGCCATCAATTTCATGAACCTTTCCACAGCCCGTTCGGCTGGACGGGCCAAGGAAGTGGGAATCCGGAAAGTTTTGGGCTCTTTCAGAAAACAGTTGATCAGTCAGTTCATCACAGAATCAATGGTACTGAGCATAATCTCGATGATCGGAGCTCTTATCTTGGTCAGCCTAACCATGCCTTTTTTCAACAGCCTATCGGGCAAAAGTTTTAGCCTGGGGGACTTGGGCCAAAACTCCATGATCCTTCTCGTTCTAGCCATCACGATCCTCTCAGGCTTCCTTGCTGGAGGATATCCGGCCTTTTTGATCTCCGGATTTCGACCGGTCAATGTTCTCAAAGGCCGAATCAGGATAGGAGTCAAGGCAGGCTGGCTCAGGAGCGGACTCGTCGTCTTTCAGTTCACAGCCTCGACAATCCTCATCATCTGCACTTTTATCGTCCACAACCAGCTCCACTTCATCCAGAACAAAAAACTGGGATTCGAAAAGGAACAGGTTGTCATCCTCAACGACACCTATCTGCTGGGGCGACAGGCGGAAACCTTCAAAAACTCGGTGCTCGCTCATCCTGAGATTGTCAGCGGCACGGTCACGAACTACCTTCCTATAACGCCGTCCGGCAGGAACACCACAGGCGTTTTTCCGGACGGGAACAAAGAAAGCAGACAGGCCTCACCGATGCAGAATTGGATTGTCGATCACGACTACATCCAAACAATGGGAATGAACATCGTAGAAGGGAGAGATTTTTCCAAAGAACACCCTACAGATGTGGAAGCGGCCGTCATCAACCAGGCTATGGCCAAGCACTTCGGCTGGGAACAGCCGCTGGAGCACACGGTAGGCCGGGGGACAAGCATTCAAGGAGGATTTGAGATCTACCGGGTGATCGGCGTTGTGGAGGACTTTCACTATGATTCCCTTAGAGAGAATATCGGCCCGCTCATGATGTTTCTGGGCCGAAGCACAGGAAATATTTCCTTCCGCATCAAAACGGAAGATATTACCAAAACGATCGGCTTATTGGAGAAAGAGTGGAGGGAGTACCTGTCAAAC
>CAZSZS010000092.1:0-27785 GCA_964611275.1 uncultured Eubacteriales bacterium | reverse complement strand
CCCCAAACCGCACTCATGACCTGTCTTCTGAGTCCGGCTGAAAGGTCAGCAATGCCTTGTTTTGCAGGAGTGGGATCAAGAATTTCTGAAAGCTCTTTAAGTTTTTTCTCCAGATTTTCTACCTCTTTCAACAGCTCTTTTTTATTCTCGTTTTCAGAAGACTGAATGTTCTGCTGGATGACTTTCAAGGCCTTTTGGGTTTCTTCAATACGGTTGTTTGCTTGTGTAACGGTTTCCGTTAGTTTTTGGGCTTTTTTGCCTATCATATAGTTTTCTTTTAGCACATCAAGGTCAATATCGATGCGGGGATCTGTTTTGATTTCAAAGGAGTCGGTTTCTTCTTGGTCTTCGTATTTTATTTTGACTTTATATTCGCCTGGTAAAACTTCCATCCCGCCTCGTCTGTATCGTGAACGGCCGGACTCTTCTGAGTCATCTGCTGTGGTTTCTCGAAAGTTCCAGTACACCCGGTTTATGCCTTTTTCTTCAGTTCCTTTCATTTCAGCCACTTGTTTTCCTTCTTTGTCCTCAATCATGATGTTGACTCCAGAGGCCTTTGTTTCAGGACTCCTTGTCTGTGTCAGGGTTTGATCCGATGTTTTTTGAGGTTCTTGCTCTTTTTTCTCGCTGGGGATGAGAAAATACGTGATGCAGGCGCCAAATGTTTTGTTTTCTCCAATAAATGTCGTGTCCCCGGGGCACATATAAGATGTGATATCCCCTCTCTCAAATTGAGTGGCGTCAGGAACTTCAAACATATGGAGTTTTTTCTCAATCATCTGCTCTGAGATTTCTCGAAGCGGGGATATGTCATCAAGAATGTATAAGGAACGTCCATGGGTCGCAATAATCAGATCGTTTTCTCTTGGGTGGACAGCCAGATCTCTGACAGGCACGGTTGGAAATCCATGGGTCCATTTGATCCAGCTTTTTCCCCTATCAAAAGTGACATACAATCCAAACTCCGTCCCTAGAAATAAAAGATTCTCGCTGACCGTATCTTCTTCTACCACATGACAGAATCCATCGATTTCCGGAGTGACTAGGCTCTCCCAGGTCTTACCAAAGTCGTCCGTTACATAGGCGTACGTGGTCCAGTTGGCTCTTCTGTGGTCATCAAACACGACATAGGCTCTCGCCGCATCAAATTTAGAGGCTTCCACATGGGGGATCCAGGTACAGGGCGGGGCCATTCCTTTTTTTCCTGAGGTGAGTTCTTTTGAGACCAACTGCCATGTTTCTCCTCCGTCCCGGGTCAGCTGCAGGTTTCCGTCATCTGTACCTGCCCATAAAACACCTTCCTGAACAGGGCTGGGAGCAATGCACATAATGGTGGTGTGGTTTTCAGCATTGGTGGCATCCAGAGTCAATCCTCCGCTTTCGGCTTGTTTCTGTTTTTCAGGGTCATTGGTAGTCAGGTCAGGACTTATGATTTTCCAAGTTTGGCCTTTGTCTGTGCTGCGATGTACAAACTGGCTGCCCAGGTATATGGTTTTGGGATCAAAAGGATCAACAGCAAACCCGGCATTCCAGTTGTAACGATGCTTGACATCAGATTCAGTGGGAACGATATTCCGGCTTGTTCCGGTGGATATGTCAAAATAGTAAAGGTTTCCGCCTTGCGACATACCGTATCCGGCACCTGCTTTCTCTGGATCCGGCTCGGTATCAAATCCATCGCCTCCTCCGACTGTCTTCCACAAGTAGTTGTATATAACCTCTTCTTTGAGTGTATATCCTTGCCCTATCCATGATCCGTTATCCTGGAGGCCTCCATAGAGATTGTAAGGAATTTCCATATCAAAACTGACATGGTAGAATTGGCCAAAAGGAAGATTTTCTACAAATCGCCAGGTTTTACCGCGGTTTACGCTGATTACGACTCCTCCGTCATTTCCTACGATCATCCTCTCTCCATCGGGATGGATCCACAAGGCATGGAAATCAGAGTGTGCCTGTGAGAAGGAGGGGAGATTTGTGAAGGTTTTTCCTCCGTCCTCACTCACCATCATTCTGGAATGAAGCATATAGATCATATTTTCATTCACAGGATTGACCCAGATCCGCTGATAATAGAAAGGACGATTGGATACCTCTTCCTTATTGCTTACAGTATGCCAGCTGTAACCCCCGTCTTCTGAGCGCAGAAGGACGTTATCATTTGCTTCGACCAGGGCATAAACTATTTGAGGTTTGTTTGCTGAAAAAGCGACTCCTATTCTGCCCAGCTCTCCTTTGGGGAGTCCGTCTTTATCGGTCAATTTTTTCCAGTCGCTGCCTCCGTTTACGGTCAAATAGAGACCGCTTCCCGGCCCGCCTGATTTGAAAAACCAGGGCCACCGTCTGTGCTCCCATAGAGCGGCTATGATTTTATTCGGATTATCAGGAGCCATCGCCATATCCGCTGCTCCTGTTTTTTCATTGACAAAAAGGATTTTTTCCCAGGTTTTTCCTGCATCCACAGTTTTAAATACACCCCGTTCAGGATTTTCCCCCCAGGTAGTGCCAAGGGCTGCGACATAAGCAGTATCAGGATCATTAGGGTCTAGGAGTATTTTCGAGATTTTTTCTGTCTTCTCAAGTCCCAGGAATTTCCAGTTTTTGCCTGAGTCTATGCTTAGATACACACCGCGGCCCACACCACAACTGTTTCGGGGAGCCGCTTCTCCTGTGCCTATCCATACAATATTGGGATTTGACTGGTTGATGGCAATAGCGCCTATAGAAGATACAGATTGGTCGTCAAATACGGGTTCCCAAGTGAAGCCAGCATCAGTTGATTTCCATACTCCTCCTGTGGCCGCACCCACATAAATGATATCAGGATTCGACTCCACTGAATCCACGGCTCCGATTCGGCCGCTCATGCTGGAAGGACCTATGCTCCGGGCCTTAAGCACGGATAAAAGTCCGGGTTCGACTTTGGCTAAAAGACCCGAGTTTGTGATAAAAATAAATGCAATGATGATAACAAAAGCTTTGAGACAAGAGTTCTTCATAAAAGCCTCCTTTTTCCCCTATTATCAACAATTTTTGACAGAATGCAAATCAAAGATAAGCCCAGTTTAGGCTCTGCTTCTTTCCTGTGAACTCAGTAATCCCTTACGCTCGCTTGTACCAGTGGAGAAGGCTTGACGATTGCCTTATTTTTCTTGACATTGTGGGCTTAAAAAATTAGTCTCAAGAGAGATGAAAAATATAAAAATTTGATATATTAAGGAGATATTTTAATGGGAAAAAGTAATTGGAAAAAGCCTCCCAAGGAATGGAAAGCAAAGACAAGAGCAGCACATGTCGGCTATGACCCATTCTTAAGTATGGGGGCAGTGCGCCCCCCTATATTTGCGGTATCAACTTTTGCCACGGAAGATGCGGAAAAACTGGAGCATATGTTTCGGAGGTCTTATGGTTTTGAACCCCCTTTATCTCCGGATGAAGAATGGCCTATTTATACCAGAGTATCAAACCCAAATTTTATCATGCTGTGTGACCGTATTCAGTGCCTGGAACAGGGAACTGAAGACCCTACGGCTGTTTATTTTCCGAGTGGGCTTTCAGCCATTTTCACCACAGTGCTTACATTATGCAAGCCCGGGGAAACATTGATTTTCGGATATCCTGTCTACGGTGGCACAGATCATCTTCTGAGGCATGTTGTTCCGGAGAGATTGGGCATCAATGTGGTTCCTGTGGATGCCACTGATCTAAATCAGGTGGAGGATGCTCTAAAAAAACATGCGGATACAGTGAAGATGCTGTTTATTGAGACCCCTGCCAATCCGAGTTTAGCAATGGTTGATATACAAAAAGTTGCGGACCTTACCCATCAGAACTCAGATGGCCTTTTGGTTGTGGATAACACATTTATGTCACCTATTTTACAGCATCCGTTTATGCACGGCACTGATATTGTCGTTTATTCAGGGACAAAGTCCATTGGGGGGCATTCTGACTTGATCGCCGGCTTTGTGATAGACAAGGATAGAAAAAGAGCCTTTAAAACCCAGTCAGTTCGCATAAGCACAGGACCAACTCCATCTGCTTTTGATGCATGGCTTCTTTTCCGGTCTCTGGATACTCTGGAAGAGAGAGTGCTGAAGGCTCAAAGCAATGCCAAAAAAATTGCCCAATTCCTGAAGGAACATAAAAAAATCGAACACATTATTTACCCTGAATTTTATGACAAAGAAAGTTCGGAATGGGAAATTTTTCAGAAGCAGTGTAAAGGCCCTGGTTCCATGATCACATTTGATCCCAAAGGAGGGAAAAAGGAGGCTTATACCATTCTTAACAGCCTTCATATATTTGGATTAGCTGTTTCTTTGGGCGGGGTTGAATCCCTTGCAGAAAGCCCCTGGTTTCACACTCATATGGATGTCTCGGATGAGGACAAAAGAAAATCCAGGTTCAAGCCCCAGACCGTAAGGCTTTCCATAGGGATCGAAGATGCTGATGATTTGTGCGGCGATCTTGAGCAGGCTTTAGCGAAAATTTGATTTCATTCATAGCGGAGTGATGAAACAGGATTGGAGAGGGCTGTTTTAAGGCCTTGAAAGCTGACTGTCATTAAAGCAACCAGCAGAGCGATAACACCAGAGAGAATAAAAGTAAAAAGAGAGAGGTTTGTTCTGTAAGCAAAATTTTCCAGCCATTTGTTCATGAAATAATAGGCAAAAGGCCAGGCAATCAAGCTCGAAAGAACAATCCATTTGGTAAACTCACTCGATAGAAGATAGAAGATATTGAGAACAGAAGCTCCAAGGACTTTTCGAATGACCACAGTTGGCTCTTTTACTTGTTTTTAATATACCACAATGCAAACAATGTGCCGATCGGTATCAATAGGAGGAGAAGTGAGTGGAAAGGAAGGGTTGTGTCCGGTTATACAACAGTATTTGTTCGCAATCGGACATTTGCATTTATACTAGATTTTCCATGATTTTTCATTTGAGAAAGGATCAGATCTTATCAAAAAGAATAAGAATGCCGATGATAATAAAAATGATCCCCCCGCTGTATCTTATGACTTCAGGTTTGATATGCTTACTCAATAACGCACCCAGCAGAACGGAGATGATGGTCACTATGACATACGCTGATACCGATCCAAGCCAAACGCTGATCGGTTTGCCGGTTTTTGCTGCCATGCTCATTCCCACTAACTGGGTCTTATCAGCCAATTCAGCAACGAATATCGCCCAAAAAGTAGCAATAAAAACTTTGAGGTTCATATTGACACTCCTTTGAATAATAAGACTAATCGTAGAAACAGCATACAGATTTACATATAAAACGTCCAGTCATATAAAAAAGGACTTTAAAAAGAAAAGAAGGACTTATTCTTAGGATAAGACTGGACCTGGAAAGATTATCAGGCTCTTTGTTTACAGGAAAATTTCTTTGGTGGTTGGATTCGGCCCTAATTTTTCTATTTCTTTTGTGTATTCGTTGGTGACTTTGGCAAACCGGGTAGCTTCAGAAGCAGAGACCCACCAGAGCCCTATGCGTTTTTTTTCTAAACCCAGTGTATCAAAGATACTGTTCAGCATGACATATCTGCGGCGTGCGTTGTAGTTGCCTTTTTGATAATGACAGTCACCGGGGTGACACCCCATCATCATGACTCCATCAGCGCCTTTAATAAAGGATTCGAGTACAAATAGAGGGTCTATTCTGCCGGAACACATGACCCTTATAGTCTTGAGAGAAGGTGGAATTTTCATCCGGGAGGTCCCGGCAAGGTCAGCTCCTGTATAGGAACACCAATTACAGAGAAATCCAATTATATTTGGAGTAAATTTATCATTCATTTTAATGGCCCCTGTTCTTTTTTTTTATCATTGTTCTCCGATTGTCTTGAATTCTTCTTCTTTATATGTGCCCTGCGGAGCAGGTTCTTCAATGTCTTTTCCAGGAAAGTAATTAAATTCTTTCTGAAGAGAAGACCCGACTTTTGAAAATATAGTAGCCACAGGAATGTTTACGGGACAGACATCAGAACACATCCCGCAGCTCACACATGATACAGCCATATGAGCCATTCTTCCGATATGGAACAATAGATTCCCGGTCGGGACTTTAAGGCCGCCTTTTCTCTTAAGGTCGGAGCTCAAGCTGGCAGAGTGGTATTCATGGGTTTTTGCGTCAAAGTCGCATAAGATGCAGTAGCAAATGGGACACACATGGCTGCATCCGTGGCATCCCAGACAGGGCGCAAAGATATTTATGAGGGATTTTAATCCTTCCCCTTCTTTGCCTGTTTCCTTAAAAAATTTCTCTTTGAGTTCTTCTCTTTTTTTCTTAAGCTCATTTATTTCCTTTGTTTCGATTTCTTCAGAAACCGCACTTCCTTCGGCATGTTTTGCAAATTCCTCTCCTTTGGGGGAGTTGAGAAACAGAATGAATTCTTTATCCAGATCTTTGTTTCCCAGAGTAGCAACCGTTATATCCGCATTAATGGGGAGGAAGTTTTCACAGAATTGACAGGTTTCCCGAGTATCAGGTGAGATCTCCGCTTTCTTAACAGATGTCCAGTACTGGGATACCATTTTTTCCTGGTTTTTATCTCCCATTAGGTTCAGGCTGAGGACTCCACCGCAGGTCGGACTGATAATAAGGAAGTTCTCAATATCCCCTTGAGCCCTTTTTACAAGCTCTACAAAAGCTCTGAGTTCACAAGGTCTGAGCACAGCAGCGATAGGCTCCTCTGTTTTACCGAGTAATGTAAAACTGGAAAGAGCTTTTCCAGCATTGACCGGCATAAAAGGGGACAAAGGAACCGCATCCTTGAATTCATCCGGACTGGTTATCAGTGAATAGGATACAGCGCCGTTGTCATCCATTTTTTTCAGAGTGAATACGCCGTTGATTTTTTCTTTTTCAAGAAGGGATTTCAAAAAGTCAAACAGGCCCTCTTCAACGTTCTTTTTAATTTTGATCGCTTTAGCCATTTTATTTTACCTCCTCAGTCGGTTTTTCTTCACATTCATTGGGGGTTTCTACCTCACAAAATTCGTCTTCTTTAAAGACCTGCAAAGGCAGCGGGTCCTCTCTGTCCAATCCGGGAACATAATCAAATTCTTTTTGAGTCTGTTCGCCGACCATACTGAAAAGTCGGCCTACTGGGATGGAAACAGGACAGGCATCTTCACAGGCACCGCAGGCAACGCAGGAGAGGACCATATGGGACATCCGCCCTATATGAAAGAGCATGGTGTTGAGAGGGAATCTCAAGGCTCCTTTTTCTCTGGATTTTTTCAGATAGGTTTCGGGTCTGAAATTTATCGTCTGGGAGTCAAAATAGCACTGCTGGCAGTAGCATATGGGACATGCGTTCATGCAGTTGTGGCAGTTAATGCACTTGTTCAGTTCATTAAGAAAGCCATCTGGATTTTTTGTTTTTTCCTGCCATTCTTTGAGGAAGGATTCTCTTTTTTTGGTTTTTTCCTTGACCAGTTTCTCTTTTTCTGCTTTCCATTTGTCGAGAGAATCTTTGGGTTCAAAGCCAAGTTTATCCAACAAGTCATTTCCTTTAGACGAATTGGCGATCAGAGTGACTTTGTTGCTATCTCCAAGCAGTCCTATATGCAGGTCTGGGCCGGTCCCGTCCATCAAGCTGAATCGATGGCAGTTCTGGCAAGCGGGCCTCAGGGATTCACTGATTTCCCATTTTTCTGAAATCTTTTTAAAAGAGTCTCCGGTTTTTTTAGGGTCGTTCATATAGTCTGCAAGGGGCATGGCGCCGGGACAGTCAATGCTTATAAGAGTCACATTGTCCAGGTCTATTTGATGCAGTTTGAACAGTTCAATGGCTGCCCGGGTTTCACACGGCCTCAACAAAGCCGCTATCTTAAGTTCGAGCTCTCCGTTTTTTGAAAAGCTGGATAGAGCCCTTCCTCCCTGGACGGTCATAACAGGAGGTAAAGGATCAGCTATATCAAACAGAGATTCATCCTGAAGCAGAATCCATGAATAAGCATCTGTGTCAGGAACTTTAGCAGGGATCAATAGGGCATCAAAGATATTTTCTTTGAATGTCTTTTTGAAAATATTGAAAACAGTATCTTTAATGCTTTTTTCAACAGGCAGAGATTTTCCTTTGTTAGGATTGCTTTTTGTTTCTTTCTGATTGTTATTCATTTGTTTCTCCTTATGATATCCAACTGTTTAACGCAGAGCTTCCATTACTTCCTGGTAGAGTTGGTAATAGGTGAAATGTTTGGAACGAATAGCTCCTGAAGGACAGCTTCCCACACAGCTCCCGCATCCTCTGCAGATGGCCTCATTGACGACAGAAACGCCTTTGAAGTGGTCGTAGCCGATGGCTCCGTAGAAACACACAGAAAGGCATGTCTGGCATCCCGTGCACAGGTCTTCTTTGATTTCCGAGACTTTAACTTCTGGTTTTACTTTTCTGCCCGGAATCAAGCTGGAAAGTATTTTTCCTGAAGTCGCATGTGATTGGGTCATGGATTCTGGTATGTTTCTGGGTCCCAAGGCGCAGCCCGTAATATAGACTCCTTCCATGGGAGTTGCCACTGGGTCCAGCATTTCATGCAGCTCTTTAAAGAAACCGGATTTATCAAGGGGCAGATTCAGTAATTCGGCCAGATGGGATGTGTCTTGAGACGGAACCATAGCCGGAGCGATCACAACCATATCGACTGAGACTTTTTCTGTCTTGTCATTTTTTTTGTATTCCACTTCAATTTTGTCTCCGGATTTTTTGGTTTTCACAACCTCATCCATTCTCATAAATTCAACGCCTTTTTCTTTGGCTTTGTTAAAGTAGGATTGGTCTTGTTTATGGGGCAGACATAAATCCATATAAAGTTCCTTGACCTCAACACCCGGAAGATTGTCTTTAAGGTAGTGAGCAAATTTTAAGGTGTACAGACAGCACACTTTGGAACAATAGCCTTTTTCTTTTCTGCCAGCGCAGTGAACAAGCGCAACTGATTTGGGTTTTTTGCCGTTTTTCAATTCTATTTTTTCAGAAGTGATCATTTCTTCAAATTCCAAAGCGCTCACCACGTTTTCGTTTTCTCCATATCCGTATACAGGATTTTCCTTGAGGTCAAACAGGTCAAAACCAGTGGCCAGGACCACGGCTCCCACTTTAATTTCTTCTTCTATTCCTTCTTGATTTTCCTGGTTGCTTTTGATAACCGCTTCGAAATTGCCCAGAAAACCACGGACTTCTTTAACATCGCTAGACGCGTAAACATTAATATTTTCGTTATTTTTGACTTGCTCGATCTTTTCCTTTACGACTCCCATTTCAGAGCCCTGATGAGGGAGAATCTGGGATAATCTACCAGCCATTCCCCCTAAGGAATCTGTTTTTTCAACCAAATGGACTTTTCTATTGGGACCGGCTAAAGAGAGACTGGCTTCGATTCCTGAAATGCCTCCACCTATAACCAGGACGTCTACATTGATTTCGAGTTCCTTTCTCTTGAGTGAGTCGTGAAACAAAACTCTGTGGACTCCGGCTTTAATGTATTTAATGGCTTTTGATGTGGCCTCTTCTTTGTCCGGAATCATCCAGGCGCATTGTTCCCGAATATTAACCATTTGGAATAGATAAGGGTTCATGCCAGCTTCTTCGCAGACTTTCATAAATGTATTTTCATGGTCTTTGGGAGAACAGGCAGCAATCACTATATGGGTTAATTCTTCTTTTTCTATGTCTTCTTTAAGAAATTTTTTTCCGTCATTGGAGCATAATAAAGAGTATTTTTTGACGGTTTTTACTTCACTCATAGAAGACAGCTCTTCAATGACTTTATCGATGTCTATCCTTTCCGGAATATTCGGGCCGCATTCACAAACATAAACTCCAATCTTTTTATTCATTTTTTAATCCTTGGTAATTAATTTCAATTATCTGATTCAGCCTTACTGTAAAAGAGATAGTACCCTCCCGGCCGCTGCTTCAGCCTGGGAAACTGAGTCTGGGATATCTTTCGGACCTTCAGCACACCCTATGATAAAAATACCTTTTTTCTCTGAATCTATGGGGCTCAGATTCTGATTTTGGGTTGAGAAAAACCCCATTGGATCTTGGCTGATACCGAGTATTTTTGCCAGTTTTTCAGTCCCCTTTGATGGAATCATAGCAGGGGAGAGAATGACCATGTCAGATTTAATGGAATTCTTTTTTCCATTGCTGTGGGTGTAAGTGATTTCAAGATTTCCGTTGTTTCCTTTGACATTTACATCTTCATAGCGGATAAAATTAATTTTTTTACTGAGTTCCTCATAGAATTTTTGATGAGATTTTCCTGGAATACACAAATCTGTATGGAATTCATGGATCTTTGCTTCAGGTGCTTTATCTTTGATAAAATGGGCAAATTTCATCGAGTACATACAGCATACTCCTGAGCAGTATCCTTTTTCTTCTCTTCCTATACAGTGAATGATCCCTGCGGATTTTATGGGTCTCTCTTCTCTTAACGTCAGATTTCCTTCCGTAGGCCCGTTCTGTGCGTAGAGTCTTTCAAACTCCATGGCTGTGTAGACATTGGGGTGTTTTCCATATCCGAATTGAGCAAGACCGCTTACATCAAACTGATCAAATCCTGTGGCCACAATAACAGCTCCCACATCCAGGTTAATGGTTTCATTTTTTTCCGTGAAATCAATAGCGCCGAAGCCGCAGGCCTGTTCACAGGCATTGCAGTCCTTTTTCTTTCCGTTTAACCGGACACAGCTTTCAGGATCGATGGTAGGAACATTGGGGAGAGCACCGGGGCAAGCTACGGCGATAGCTTTTTTCTGAGACATTCCTTCTTCAAATTCATTGTCTAAACTGACCGGACAGGGGTCAAAGCAGGCTGCGCATCCGATGCAGTCAATAAGACTGACGTACCTGGCTTTTTTTTCTATCTGGACTTTGAATTCACCGGCAGAGCCTTCTGTTTTTTTGACTTCGCTCAGAAGGTAAAGAGTGATATTGTCGTGCTGGAGAACTTCCTGTTGTTTTGGAGCGAGCATACAAGTAGCGCATTCCATATTGGGATAGACTTCTTCGAATTTAATAGTCTGGCCCCCGATCAGAGAATCCTTCTCGACAAGGTGCACCTTCAGCCCCGCGTCAGCCAGGATCAGGCTTGCTTCCATTCCAGCAACCCCGGATCCTATGACCAGTACATTTTGATTTTTCATTTTCTTTTCCTTTTTTATACTTTGGGATTACTTGTTATGGGATTGGGACCTAGTTTAGAGATATCATCAGCAAATTTATTCACTATTTCCGCATAACGTTTGCCTTCAGATGCGGATATCCATGATAGCTGGATTCGGTCCGGCTCGAGATTTAGGACTTCGGTTATTTTTTTTAGTAAGGCAAATCTCCTTCTGGCATAATAATTGCCCTGCTCGTAATGACAATCTCCGGGGTGGCATCCGGCAACTAACACTCCGTCAGATCCCCAGAGAAGGGAAGACAGCACTAGATTGGAATTCACCCTGCTGGAGCACATGACTCGAATAACT
Organism: uncultured Eubacteriales bacterium; assembly: GCA_964611275.1. Taxonomy (GTDB): domain Bacteria; phylum Acidobacteriota; class Aminicenantia; order Aminicenantales; family Aminicenantaceae; genus WJMT01. Next base: position 16,283 of record CAZSZS010000092.1, on the reverse strand, counting down.
GATAGGGAAGGATCAACTTCTGTTTTGCTTGACCCGGCAAGGTCAGCCCCTGCGTAAGAGCACCAGTTACATAAAAAACCGACTATGTTAGGTTTGAACTTCTTTTCCATGTTTTTTCCCTCTTCTTCAAATTGATTTTAGAGACGATTCTTGATGATGCAATATCTAAAAAAAGATCGAAAAAAACTGGAAGTTAAAATTGAATTTGAGCGCTATGTTTTCCTTCTGCATCTGTGTTGCAGAACAACAGTGTTTTTCCGGTCTTTTCTGCCCAGGCTTTTACGTCCTTGGGAAAAGATTCGCAGTCAGCCACCACTTCTAATATATCGCCAGGCTGCATCTGAGGAGCCATAGTTGCGACTTTTAGAATGGGTTGCGGGCATTTGAGTCCCATTGCATCGAGAGTTTTTTGTGCCATTTTTTTTCTCCTTTTAAAGTTTATTGATGTTTAGAATGAAAAAGTCAAAGTGGCGTCTTTGATCTCATTTATAAATGTGGTCGCGCCAATAATTTCGACACCATCTCTGAAATCTTCTTTTTTTAAGTCTTTTGCTTCCAGAGCCAGTTCACAAACATAAATTTTTCCGCCAAGGCCTACTAATCCGTCATACAACTCTTTAAGTTCCGGTAAGCCTTTACCTTTCATCTCCTCTATTTTCCCTTTGACCATTGCCGGAGCCCCTCCGGGACAGAAGAAGATTACCACTTCATCCCCTGATGCGGCTGCGGATGAACCCAAAATGAAAGGTGGGAAAACATTTACCGGTTCTGCACCGTTAACTGTGATTGCTACTTTAGCCATACAAACCTCCTAGATATTTAAAGATTTTTTTTGTTTTCGTCAATCTGAGACATGGAATATGTGTTCATTTTATTGAAAAAAAATTTTTTTATTTTTTCGCCTTCCAGTAAATTTTCTACAATAGCGAGGCGAATGGGATGAGCGAGAGCTTTAAAAGTTAGGGCTAGTTTCTCTTTCTCCATATTTTTTATTAATAGTAATGTGTAATTATTTATATAAGCATATAAACATCATCTTATATTATATTTAAAAAGTTTTTTCAATAACTTTTTTTTTAATTTTCTTTTCCCCCTAAGAGTGCCGCACGTTCGAGGCGAAATTTTCATTGATTTCCCGGTGAATTCCTTTTAAAATTTTCTCATTCATCATTATACTGTAAATGAGAAGGGAAATCCCTTCTATAGGGAGAAAAAAATGAAAATCAAAGGGTTTTTAGTGATTCTTGTTTTGGTAGCGGTCATTGCCTTTTTTATCTATTATATTGGTTCCGGAGAAAAAAAAATCATAATAGATCAGACGGATTCTTTTACAAAGGCAAAAGAGAAGCTCACAAGGACGAACATGAATAATTTGAAACGGGCTGTTGATTCTTATGCAGCTCAGACGGGAAGGCTGCCGGATACACTTCAAGATATGAGAATGGATATTCCAATAACAACCGGGAAACTGGATGCATGGGGGATTGAAATCAAATATGAAAGACTATCTGGCATAGAGTTTCGTTTGACTTCAGCCGGAAGCGATAAGACTTTTAGCACAGATGACGATATCATCATCCAGTAAACCTGGGAGGGAGAAATGAAGATGTTTATTGATAAAAAATGGGTGGACAAGAAAAGCAAAATAGAGGTTCTTGATCCGTTTGATGGTTCTGTGATAGACACAGTGCCCAGAGCAGATCCGGATGATATTGAACGGGCTCTGGAAGCCGCTCGTCAGGGTTTTGAAACAGCCCGTAAAATGACTGTTCATCAAAGAGCTTCCGTCCTGTACAGAACAGCAAGATATATTTCTGACAGAGAAGAAGAGTTTGCTACTCTTATTGCTAGGGAGGGCTCAAAAACTATCCGCGAAGCCAGGAAAGAAACTCAAAGATGCGTCAACACACTCACAGTGTCTGCAGAGGAAGCCAAACGCATTCTCGGAGAGACCATCCCTTTTGATTCGTTCCCGGGAGGGGAGAAAAGGATCGGGTATTACTACCGCTTCCCGGTGGGAGTGGTTCTGGCTGTAACTCCTTTTAACGACCCTTTAAATCTGGTCGCTCATAAGATCGGACCGGCAGTAGCATCAGGCAACAGCGTGCTTTTAAAACCAGCCACACTGACTCCTCTCTCAGCCATTAAATTGGTTCAGGCTCTCCTGGAGAGCGGTTTGCCCCCTGAAATGATTCAAATAGTGACCGGATATGGAAGTGAAATAGGGGACTCGCTTGTTTCAGATAAAAGAGTCCGCATGGTTTCTTTCACAGGAGGCGTGGAAGCGGGAAAACAGATCACACACAAAGCAGGCATAAAGAAGATCGGAATGGAACTGGGTTCGAATTCTCCGGTTATCGTATGGAAGGATGCTTCAGAGGACCGGGCTGTGGAATCCTGTGTCTCCGGTGCGTTCTGGGCGGCAGGCCAGAACTGCATTGGAGTGCAGAGGATATATATCCATAAGGAGATCTATGATTCTTTTAAGGATAAGTTTATCAAAAGGACCATGGAATATAAGATAGGCGATAAGTTAAATGAAGACACAGACATGGGGCCAATGATTACAGAGGAAGAAGCTGTGCGTGTAGAAAAGTGGATCAAAGAAGCCGTGTCCATGGGGGCCAAAGTGTTGTGCGGGGGGAAACGTAAGAATGCGCTTCTTGAGCCCACGGTTCTGGAAAAAGTCCCGGAAAAAGCCACAATATTCCGGGAAGAGGTGTTTGGTCCCGCTGTCAATCTTTTTCCCGTGTCAGATATACATGAGGCGATGCAAAAAGCAAACAGTCTGCCTTTCGGGCTTCATGCGGCTGTATTTACCAATGATATAGATCTGGCTTTTAAAATAGCTTATGGCCTGGAATGCGGTGGCGTCATGGTGAATGATTCCACTGATTACAGATTGGATTCAATGCCCTTTGGAGGGATTAAGAATTCCGGATTGGGAAGGGAAGGAATTAAATTTTCGATCCAGGAGATGACAGAGCCCAAGACCATCTGCTTCAATCTGGAATAAATTATTTTATAATAGGCCGAGCAGCTTAGGCAGCCATTCGCTGAACCATGAAAAATAAGTGATCAGCATGAGCGTAGCCACCATTACCGCATAAAAAGGAAGAAGGGATTTTGTGACTTTGGTTATCGTGGTCTGCCCAATCCCACATCCCACGAACAGGACAGACCCGACAGGTGGTGTGCAGAGCCCTATACACAGGTTAAACACAAGCATGATTCCAAAGTGAAGGGGGCTCATGCCGAGACCGGTCACTACGGGAAGAAGAATGGGCGTGAAGATAAGCACAGCCGGAGTGATGTCCATGAACGTGCCCACGATCAGGAGCATAAGATTTATTATCATCAAAATAATGAATTTGTTATCTGTAAGGCCTGTCAGACCTGAACTGATATCCTGGGGAATGTTTTCATACGAGAGGATCCAGGACATGGCCCTGGATGTTCCGATCAAAAGCATGACCACGGCTGTGGTCTCTGCTGTTTTCAGCAGAATAGCGGGGATCTCCGGAATACGGACTTCTTTGTATATAAGGACTGAAAGGATAAAAGAGTAGATAACGGCCACAGCACTGGCTTCAGTCGCAGTGAATATGCCGGTTATGATGCCTCCGATGACGATAATAACCAGAAGCAGGCTAGGAATGGCCGCAAAGAATTTTTTTACAGCCGTAAAGAAATTTTCTCTTCTCCCGACCGGATATTTTTTGATAATGGCAATCACAGAACAGGCGGCCATAAGGCCTAATCCCACAAGAATTCCCGGAAGATATCCGGCAACAAAAAGGGCGGCTATGGAAATGCCTCCGCTTGCGAGGGAATAAACGATAAGGACATTACTGGGGGGAATGAGAAGGCCGGTGGTTGAGGCTGTTACTGTCAGGGCTGTGTTAAAATTTTTGTCATAACCTTCTTTGTTCATGACAGGGACCATGAAACCACCTATAGCTGATGTGGCTGCGACCGCAGAACCTGATATGGAGCCAAAAAGCATACACGCGAGGACATTGACATAGGCAAGGCCCCCTGGAAACATTCCTACCAGAGACTTGGCAAAATCTATGAGCCGGCGGGCAATACCGCCTCTTCCCATGAACTGTCCGGATAGTATAAAAAAAGGTATGGCTAAAAGTGCAAACTGGTTGACTCCGCTGGTCATCTGCTGGGCCACGGTAGTGAGGGCCGGGACCGGATTTATTGTAAACAGCATGGTCAGTATAGTGGAGAGAGCAATGCTCACAGCAATGGGGACATTGAGAGCAAGGAGAATTATGAAACTGAGAATGAGTATGATAACAGAGATCTCCATGAATTCATTTCCCCGGTCTAAAAAATTTAAAGAGGCAGTTCATCTTTTTTGTCTCTATTTGAAAGAATGGCTTTGTCTTTATCCTTAACGGAAGCTGTGATGAACCCTACGGAATAGAGGATGATCAGGATTCCTGACACAGGTATAACGGAGTAAACATATCCCATCGGTATCCCTACAGCCGGGGATATCTGATTTAATTTAAATGTCAGGATGACCAATTTTAGGCCCCCCACAACCATTATAAAGAGAGCAAAAACAAGAATCATAAGACCTGTAATCACTTCCAGAATCTGTCTTTTCAGCCCCTTTAGTCTGGATGATAAAATGTCTATTCCCAGGTGCGCTTTTTTATAAAAGGCATAAGCTGCTCCCAGTATGCTGACCCAGATGAGAAAAAAACCCGCTACTTCCTCAGAAAACGGGCTCGGTTTCCTTAAAATAAATCTGGTAAATACCTGCCAGCTGACATCCAGGACCATGAGGCCCATAAAAATGGAAACCAGTGCGCCGGTGATCCTGTTTATTTTCTGAATAAAATTTGGCATGTGCGGATTCTCATTTTGAGTTTTTTTATTCCATCTCCTTTATTTTATTTATCAGTTCAAAGATTTTTGTGCCTTTATGCGAATCGTGGAGTTTTTCTGCGGAACGGATGAAAGCCGCTTTATCAGGATATATGATTGTGACCCCTGCTTTTTTAACTTCTTGAAGAGCCTCCTGGCAGGCTTTTTCCCAGAGTTTTCTCTGGAAATCAACGGATTCATCAGCAGCTTGCTGGAGCCATATCTGTTCTTGTGGAGTGAGTTTATTCCATACTACAGTGCCTATCAAGAGTATATCCGGAACGGATGTGTGTTCATCCAGTGTGTAGAACCGACACACTTCATAGTGGTGGGAGAGAAAGAAACTGGGCGGATTGTTTTCCGCTCCATCGACGACCCCCTGTTGGAGTGCGGTGTATAATTCGCCCCAGGAAATAGGGGTAGGGGACCCGCCCAGAGCTTTGACCATGTTGACGGATGTCACACTTTTCATGACTCTTATTTTCAGCCCTTTAAGGTCTTCAGGGGAATGTATGGGGATTTTTTTGGTATAGAAACTTCGGCTTCCCGCATCATAGAAGCACAAGCCGCGGAGAAAACAGGCCTCTCCTGAAAGAAGCAGGGATCTGCCGATATCGCTTTTCAAAACATTCCATCTATGGGTATCATCCCTGAATACATAGGGAATCCCAAGGATTTTCATCTCAGGGACAAAGGATTCGAGAGGAGCTGTGGAGACTTTGGTCATAGCCAGGCTTCCGATCTGCAGAAGCTCTATCAGCTCACGTTCTTGCCCTAACTGTCCGCTTGGGTATATTTCTATGGTCAATCTACCATTAGATTTTTCCTCAACTTTTTCAGCCATAAAGATCATGGCTTTATGAACGGGATGGGTGATATCCAGAACATGGGCGAGTTTAAGGGTCCTGTTGTTTTTTTTGGGGCCGCATTCTGTAAACAAGAGAGAAATAAGGGAGATGAAAAGAACAGATGTAAGAAGGGACCGTTTGTTTTTCATACCAAATATTTGACCTTGTGAGTCATGGTTCGGTTTAGTATGATTTCCATATAAAGTAATTCTTACGCCGAGTATACATGATAAGGATTTTGAAGTTCAAGTAATAGTTCTTGAGAGAGACTTGTGTGTTGTAAAAAAATGAAGGCGAAGAAGAACGCAGCCATTTTTTATGAATAATTCAAGGAGAAGGGGAATGAACAAATGACCGATAAATTGACTCTGAGAAAGCTTAAAAAATATAGAGGAAAAGAGGTCTGCTTATCAGATTGGTTTGAGATAACCCAGGATCGTATCAATGACTTTGCAGAATGCACGGAAGACAGGCAGTGGATCCATGTGGACATCAAAAAGGCAGAGAAAAGTCCTCTCGGAGGGACTGTTGCCCACGGGTTTCTGGTGCTGTCCCTGATACCTTATTTGAGCCGGGAAAGCGAAATCTTTGCCTATGATTGTAAGATGATGGTTAATTATGGGATAAATAAGGTCAGATTCATCCGTCCGGTCGGACCTGGATCCCGGATAAGAAACAGGGCTGTTCTTAAAAAAGTAGAAAAAAGAGGGTTTCGCCGGATCCTGGCCTCTGTTCAAAATACGGTCGAGATAGAGGGGCAGGACAAACCAGCCTTAGTTGCAGAGCTCTTAGTTCTTTTCTATGTTTAAGCCAGACTCATTTTAATGGTTTAAATAAAGAAACCGAATCGGATTGAAATCTAAAAATGCAGGTATTAGAGCTTGGAAAATTTTTTAATTCTGATAGAATGATTGGTTCTGTAATAGGTATGTTTAATGACTGAAGAATTTGATTCTGAGAATAACTATAATAATACGAAAAAAGAGATCGGTTATGTTTCCCGGCGGCAGGCCAATCAAAAGGACTATGACCGGATAGGCTTTAAGTCCGGACTTGAAGTCCACCAGCAGTTGAAAACCAAAAAAAAGTTATTCTGTAACTGTCCGGCCGGACTTTATAACCCAAAAAAGGATTATGATGCTGAGGTAATCAGGCATATGAGGCCCACTCTGAGTGAGCTCGGAGAATATGACGGTACTGCTTTGATGGAGTTTAAGACCAGAAAACAGATCGTGTACAGAATAAAGAATGAAACCGCCTGCACATATGACATTGACGATACACCTCCTTTTCCTCTCAACAGAGAAGCTCTGGATATCGCATTGGAGATCTCACTTTTATGCAAATTAAATATTGTGGGAGAAGTGCATATCATCAGGAAACAATATTTGGACGGAAGCATTCCCACCGGATTCCAAAGGACCGCTATTTTAGGGGTGGAAGGGGAGATCCAGCTGAGGGACAAAAAAGCCAGGCTCATCCAGCTCAGTCTGGAGGAGGATTCCTGCCGTGAAATATCGGATAAAGGGCATGTAAGGAAATACCAGACTGACAGATTGGGGATGCCTCTCATAGAGACTGTGACCTATCCTGATTTTGCGAATCCTGATGAAGTAAGGGAAGGAGCCGAATATATCCGCTTTTTAAACCGCAGCACAGGGAAAGTAAGAACGGGAATAGGGTCGGGAAGAGAGGATGTGAATGTGAGCTGCAGAGGAGGGGACCGCAATGAAATAAAAGGAGTCTCTCATAACAAATGGATCCCGGATCTGACGCATAATGAAGCTTTCAGGCAATGGGCCCTTCTGAGCATAAGAAATAAGTTGCGGAAAAGAGTGAAGCAAGAAAAGAAATGGAAGATACGGTCACAAAGCATTGATCCCAAAGCATTCCGATTCACATCACGTGTTTTGAAAGAGGCTGCTCAAAAGAATTATAGAATAGAGGCTGTCAATCTCCCCTCATTCAAGGGGATCCTTTCCCATTTCACACAGCCCGGTCAGATGTTTGCGGATGAGTTGAGCGGCCGTGTAAAAGTGATCGCGTGTATAGAAAAACCCCATCTGTCTCATTCGGAACAGATAAAAAAAGATCTATCCGATAACCATTGGAAGCGGATTCGTAAGATTTTAAATGCAAAACCGTGCGATTCCCAAATGATTATCTGGGGCCCTGAAGAAGACATCCCCACAGCCCTGGAAACCATAGAGGAACGATGCCGGATGGCTTTTGAGGGAGTACCTCGGGAGAGCCGGAAATCGTTCAAAGACGGCACAACCGTATTCGAACGGGTCCTGCCCGGTCCTGACCGCATGTACCCGGATACAGATTCATCCCCAATACCCTTAAAAGAAAAGCATATAGAAGAAATAAGAAAAAGCCTCCCTGTGGATGTTTCTAAAAGAATAAGCCAGTTGAAAAAGTGGGATATCCCGGAGGATGCGTTTACCTATCTATTAAGGAATAATCTGGTACCTGTCATGGAGAAAATAATAAACGATCTGGAGATAAGTCCACTTTATGTGGGAACTCTTTTCGGCCATGTGTTGAAGCACGTCCAAGGACAGAACCAAGGATCAACCGGATTCCCATATGAAAAAATCTATGATTTACTGAAATTTCTCCATGAGCATTCCATTGAATTCGAACTCGCTGAGAAAGTTATTCCCGAACTCTATCATCATCCCAGGAAGGATTTTGATCAGCTTTTGGATAAATGCGGGTATTCGAAAAGAAAGGTCGAGGATATTCTGGCCCGGATCCCTTCTGTTTTGGAAGGTTTCACTCCTTACAAAAAGAATAATGACCGGAAAGAAGCAGTGATTGATTGGGCCATGGGCAGGTTGAGGCGCCTCGCTATGGGGAACATTCCCCTTTCCGAGCTCAAAAGGAAAGTCAAAGAAAAGGTTGAGGAAAGTGAGTGATAAAGACCTGTTTCAGGGATATAAAGGAAAAGCTCTGGCCTTGCTGAAAAAGTACAATGCCAGGGTCTGGGGTAAGGTCAAAGTGGATACATCTAGGGGAATCTTTGAAGGAACCATCCTTCCAAGGGCTGAAAATGATGATGACCAACACATCGTTCTTAAGATAGCCACAGGATACAACATAGGGATTGACATAGAGACCGTAAATGATATGGAAGAGTTAGGTTATAAGAAAGCCAAATACCATATTCCGGAGAAAAAATTTCCTTATTCAGATGACAAACCCAATGTCAAGCTGTTCGGAACCGGAGGGACCATAGCGTCCAGATTGGATTACAGGACAGGAGCGGTGATTCCGGCTTTTTCTCCAGGAGAACTCTACGGAGCTGTTCCCGAGCTTGCTGATATCTGCAATATCACTACTGAAAAATTGTTCGGGGTCTTTAGTGAAAACATGGGGCCCATGCAGTATAAGGTTTTGGCTAAAGCCATTCAAAAAGAGATCCAAAACGGAACAGACGGAATCATTATCGGTCATGGGACAGATACTCTTCATCATACAGCTGCGGCTCTGACTTTTATGGTGCAGGACTTGCCTGTACCTGTTATTCTGGTGGGTTCTCAAAGGTCTTCGGATAGACCCAGCTCAGATGCCGCATTGAATCTGATGCATGCTTCCTATGCAGCAGGACATTCGGATATTGCCGAAGTACTGGTGTGTATGTTCGGTCCCACTTCAGACGAATACGGCTTTCTTCACAGGGGGACACGCGTGAGGAAGATGCATTCTTCCTATCGTTCCACTTTTCGGACTATAGGGGATGTGCCAGTAGCCAAAGTCACCAGAGACAGTGTGGAGCTCATTAAAAAGAAATACAATCCCAGGAGAAAAGATAGGAAATGCCGGATATTTCCATATTTTGAAGAAAAAGTCACCTTGATCTACTATTATCCCAATATGCAGCCGGATATGATCGATTCTTTGGTGGACAATGGGTATAAAGGAGTCGTGATAGCAGGAACAGGTCTAGGACATGTGAATAAGCCGGTTTATCCTGCCATAGAAAGAGCTGTAAAAAAGGGGGTGCACATTTTTATGACCGTACAGACTCTGTGGGGATATGTGCACATGTATGTGTATGACACGGGAAGAGACTTGATGGCTAAAGGTATTGTTCCGGCAGAGAACATGCTTCCTGAAGTGGCTTATATCAAACTGGGATGGATTCTGGCTCAGACAGATGATCCGGATGAGGTTAAAGAAATGATGCTTCACTCAATAAACGATGAAATAACGGAAAGAGAACCTTACAACGGATACCTGATTTACCAGGGAGGGGTTCCTGAGGTTGAGGAATTTATAAAGAAATTCCATAAATAAATAAAAAAAAGGGGAGATATGGAGAGGTGTCCATATCTCCCCTTGTGATTCGGCTTTTTAAGCCTTAAAGCAAATACTGACCGTGTCAGAAGTCAAGGATTTTATCAGCCTTTTCTTTATCTATGTCAGTAATATATGGAATACCGCTTATGTCTTCGGCCTGTCTTGTCAGGGAAGCAATATCATTCCTGGAAATATATTTGAGCTGGAATTTTCTGCTTCCGGCCATGAACTGTCTCAGCCCCTGACTGAGCCTTTCAAAGTATCCGTAAAGGCCTAAACCGCCTGTTGGAATGTCTTTGAATCTCTCTCCGAATTTCCTCTTCAGTTTTGGTGCTGTGACAAATATTTCTTCAGCTGTGTTTCCAAACCGTTCCACATAAACAGGTATCTGCTGCTCGTTGATTCTTTTTCCAATGGTCTTTCCAACCATGGTGGCAGCCATAGGACCTCTGGCCATACTGACCAGTTTGAAATAAGGAGCTCCTAAAGCAAGGACTTTATAGATCTGGTCCTCAAAGGTGATACCCCCTGCCACAGCCACGTCAGGAACGTATTTTCCCTTTTCATCGATCTGTTTTAAGTATTTGTAGAGAAGTGACCAGAGTTCGATTCCGGGGACTCCCCATTCATTCATCATTCGCCAGGGACTCATTCCTGTTCCGCCTCCGGCAGCATCGACTGTGAGAAGGTCTAACTCTGCTTTAGAGGCGAATTTGACAGCCCGGGCAAGGTCCTCAGGCCTGTATGCTCCTGTTTTCAGGAAGATATGCTTGGCTCCTGCTTTTCTCAGCTCTTCGACTCTTTTCATAAAGCTTTCTTCTTCAACCATTCCCAGCCTGGAGTGCCTTTCGAATTCTTTGAAGCTCCCTTTTTTGAAAGCTTCGATAACATCGGGATCTTCCGGGTCAGGAAGAACGATATATCCTCTTTTTTTCAGTTTTTGAGCTTTGTCCAGAGTTTTGAGTTTGACTTCGCCTCCGATATCTTTGGCTCCCTGTCCCCACTTCAATTCAACGGCCTCCACTCCAAGTTTCTCGATGGTATATTCCTGCACTCCCAGACGGGTGTCTTCCACATTTGCCTGCACGGCAACGGTTCCATAGCCTTTTTCCTGCCAGTCTTTGTAGAATTTGATCCGATTTTCCATATCTACGGACCTGACGACTTTTCCATTTTTAAACTCTGATTCTTCATCCATCCCGCAGACGTTTTCTCCCACAATAAGTATGCTTCCTGAGATCGCAACTCCTGCAGCTAATCCTTTCCAACTCTGTTTGGCCACATTTGTGGAACCCATGGCTCCGATGATGAAAGGAACTTTGAGTTTAAGGTCTTTGTTGCGGCCAATGGCTCTTTCTATGCTGACTTTGGGAAAAGTCGCCTTATCGCTGTCAGCTTCCACACCATGTGCTCCTACGGCTGTGCCAAGAATGGTAAAGTCAGAAAGGTCAACAGGATATTCTTTTTCTGATGCAGAGGTAATGATCCCAAAGGGCTGTGGATACAGAACCTCATGTCCGCGGTATGCTGATTTTCCGATCTCACACATACCAATACAGCCGTCAACACAGGTCACACACATACCGCTAAAGGGGCTGATAGACCCCTCTGTTCTGTTCTTTGTAAGAGTAGCGGCACTCCTATTTAGTTTTGTATAAGACATTCTTAATTCCTCCTTATATATTCTTTTCTTTGTATATTAAAAGAAGCATTGTTCTGTTATTATTTTTTGTTTATTTCCTGATTCGCTTCTTTTTTTTCATCCTCTTCCCTGACACACGTGCCGCAGCGCCCGGCGTCATACATCCAGCACTGCAGTTCATTATAGGAATCCAGGCATGTAGGGTCCATGGTCAGACAGGCATTGCATACATCTGTATCCGGATTAGGTCCATGGCATCTCAGCTGGCAGGCCGGGCATATGTACATACATCCGCCGCAGAGGCGGCAAACTTCAGAACGCACATCAAAAGGGGTCGAGATTTTTCTTTTATGCCCTCGGTTTTGGAAGCCGATAGCTTTTCCGTCCATCTGTTCCGCACACATGCGCACACAAAGCCCGCACAAAATGCACTCTTCATTTCTGGCCTTAAACCGCATTTGCGTCACGTTAAATTTTGAGGCAAGGTCCTGGATTGTTTTTGAGTTAGGGGCTACAGACAGCATCAGTTCTATCATCATGCGGCGGGTCTGGATGACTCTTTTTGTATCTGTATGGACGACCAATCCTTCACTGACGGGGTATGTGCAGGAAGAGACCATTTTAGTGTTGGGTTTTTCTCCGATTTCCACAAGACACAGCCGGCATCCTCCATAAACACTTAGTCCTTCGTTATAACAAAGAGTCGGTATTTCCAGACCGTAGAATTTAGCTGTCTCAAGTATGGTCCAGCCTTCTTCAGCTTTAATGTCTAGGTTGTTTATTTTTACATTAATCATAGTGACCTCACTCTATTTTTATAGCATCAAAGTTGCAGGCTTCATAGCATGCCCCGCACCTGATGCATTTGTTTTCGTCCAGGGTATGTACTTTTTTGAGTTCTCCTGAAATAGCATCCACAGGGCAGGGCTTTATACAGGCCATGCAGCCTGTGCATTTGTTTTCAAGAATAGTATACTTTATCAAATTTTTACAAACGCCTGCCGGACATTTTTTATCAATGACATGGGCTTCATACTCATCTCTGAAGTATCTTAAAGTGGAAAGAACAGGATTGGCTGCTGTCTGGCCAAGACCGCACATGGAGGCGTTTTTCACTGCATGAGCCAGCTCTTCAAGAAGCGCCAGATCTCCTTCTTCGCCATTCCCTTCACTTATTTTGGTTACAATCTCCCACATGCGCTGGGTTCCTTCTCGGCAGGAGAGGCATTTGCCGCAGGATTCATCTCTGAGAAAATTGAGGAAGTATTTTGCAACATCCACCATACAGGTGTTCTCATCCATAACGATCATTCCGCCCGAGCCCATGATGGAACCTGCTTTAGTCAGACTTTCATAATCTATGGGAAGGTCCAGTTTATCTGCAGGGAGGCATCCTCCGGAAGGACCTCCGGTCTGAACCGCTTTGAATTTTTTGTCCTTTGGGATGCCGCCTCCAATGTCAAAAATGATTTCCCTAAGAGTAATACCCATAGGTACCTCAACCAATCCCGTGTTGTTGATCTTTCCGACCAAAGAAAATATTTTGGTTCCCTTGCTTTTTTCCGTTCCGATCTGAGAGTACCAATCAGCTCCTTTTTCAATAAGGAGAGGTATGTTCCCCCATGTTTCTACGTTATTGATGTTAGTTGGTTTTCTCCACAATCCCTCAACCGCAGGGAAAGGAGGCCTTTGCCTGGGCTCTCCTACTTTTCCTTCAATAGAGGCAATAAGAGCGGTTTCTTCACCGCAAACAAAAGCTCCCGCTCCTTTTACTATGTTAATCTCAAGGCTATAGCCAGTGCCTAAGATATTTTTTCCTAAAATCCCGAAGTCCCTTGCCTGTTGAAGAGCAATAGTGATATTCTGAAGTGCCAGGGGATATTCATCTCTTATGTAGATAGTACCTTCTGAAGCTCCAATAGCATAGGCTCCGATAATCATTCCTTCTAGGACTCGGTGCGGATTTCCCTCCATGAGACTGCGGTCCATATAGGCGCCCGGATCACCTTCGTCCGCATTGCATATGATGTATTTTACATCAGCTTTGGCCTTCCGGGTGAATTCCCATTTGGCCCCAGTGGGAAAGCCTGCTCCCCCTCTTCCTCTGATTCCTGATGATTTAACCGTTTCAATAACCTGTTCGGGAGTCAGGTTTTCCAGCGTTTTCACTAAGGAACTATATCCTCCGATGGAGAAATAGTCATTGATATCAGTAGGATCAATGAGAACATTATCACCAAGTACAAGGCGCTTTTGTTTGGTGTAAAAGGATATGTCACCACCTCGCTTGGCTTTTTCTTTTGTGGAAGGATCCGTGTAGAGAAGTTGGTCAATTATTTCATTGTTAAGGGCTGTTTTTTCAATGATATCTTTGGAGTCTTTTGGCTTTACATGCTGGTAAAAAATATCATCTGGTTGGATTATGATGTTGGGTTCCGCTTCACAAAATCCATGGCATCCTGTGACTTTCACCTGGACTTGGTCCTCAAGTTTTTTTTGTTTTATTGTTTTATTCAGAGAATCGATAACCTCCATTGAGCCTCTGGCCTGGCCGCATGTTCCAGCCGATACAGTGAGGGTGATCTTTTTTTCTGCATTTCTGGCTTGCTTTTGTTCTTTGATTATTTTTTTTAGGCTGTCCAAAGAATTGTTTTTATTTGTGTTCTTCATTTTTTTTCTCTTTTTTTCTGTACTTTCTAATTATGGTATCTACATTCCGAATGGATGTCTGGGCATGGTAGTTATCATCCACAACAACCACAGGACCGATAGCACAGCAACCTAAACAAGCCACTGTGTCGAGGCTGAACTGCTTGTCGTCTGTAGTATGGCCTGATTTGATTTCCAGCTTTCTTTCAAACTCTTCAAGGATTTTGGGACCTCCCCGAACATGACAGGCTGTTCCCATACAGACTTTAATGATATGTTCCCCTTTTGGCTCAAGGCTGAAAGCACTATAAAAAGTAGCCACACCTATGATATCGATTAAAGGGATGTTGAGCTGCCTGGAAACAAAGATTAAAGCATTTTTGGGAAGATAATTATATTCAGCCTGGATCTCCTGAAGGATCCCTATAAGGGCGCTCTTCTTATGATTGTATTTAGTGATGAAAGATTTTACTTTTTCTGTTTCGACGTTCAAAGTAATCCCTCCGAATATTTAGTATTTTTTTAGTCCTTATAAGAGATAAAGATGTTTTTTTCCTTTGATTCAAAAGAAATGGATAGGTTGAATTTTGGAGAAAAAATAAGGAGGCTGAGAACATACAGGGGATTAAAAATATTATTATTTCTCCTTTCCTTCCGTTCAGGAAACCAATCAATAAAGCAATTAGGATAAATATAAATTAAATATTATTTATTATGAAATGACTTTATAACAGAAACAAAAAATGAATGTCAAGTAAGCAGTACAATTTATTCTGAACGGATTATTTATTTTTCGGGATTTTTTGAAAAGAGATAAAAGGATTTCCTGGCAATAGATATCTGGTCCATATCTTTGTCATACTGGTTGTGAAGAGCTTTTTCTCTTTGTTTCTGGCGGTGGAATCCTTGTTCTTCGAACTGCTTCACCCACCATTGGGTACTGGCTCCGATGATATGCCCGTTTTTCGGATATCCGTAGTCGTCTGTGTGTATGGTCCGAAAAAGTTGATTTTCCTTTATGTCCTTTTCCCAATCTTTGATATAGACAGGAAATATCTCCCCGAACACCTCATCGTATCCAAAGGCCGGGATGTTGCAGAAAAGGGCCCCGTTTTCAGAGAGGAGGCTGTCAATTTTTTGGATATATTGTTTGAGTTTGTTGGGATTCAGATGCTCGAATATGTCAAGTCCGAGTATGAAATCGTATTTCTTTGTCAGATCGACTTCAAGGATTTCTCCGAAGTGGATGTTTTCCCTTATTTCAGGGAAAGCTTTGGATAGAAAAAACCTGCTTATTTCTATCCCCTCGCTCTTTATTCCCCTGTCAAAGAGGCATTTCATGATGGTTCCGTTTGCACAGCCTAAATCCAGTACCCATTCAGGATCGAACGTTGAGATGAGTTCAGACAGGACCTTTTGGTCTTTTCCTATGTCGAGATTCCATACTCCTGGCTTTTCATAGTAACCGTTCTCAATGATTTTGTTTTCAAGCCAGTCAAAGTCAGAAGGCGCTTGAACTTTAAATACCCATATTTTTTCTTTTGCATGTGTATCCAGTACTTGTTTGTACTGGTCGGTCTTTTCGCTTCGAATGGAGGGAAGCAGCAGATGATGGAGGTTATCTCTTGCTGTTTTATTTTTAAACTCTTCTGACTCTATGATGCTCAGTACAACCGAGACCCTTGAATGTTCTTTGCCCAGAAATTCAAGGTAAAATCTTTTTCCTTCCTCATCAATTCCTCTCCCCAAAAGTCTTTGATATATTTCTTCCAGAAAGGCTCTATCTGACTGCGTAGGCTTTCTGGACCTCTTAAATATGTTTTTCACTTCTTTATATTTTAGTCTCCCATGTTTCCTTGTAAAGAAAATTATGGCAGGAGAGAGAAACCTTTTTATTAACATGTCTTATTCACAAGTCGAGATTGAGGAGAGCTTAATGAAATTCAGGT
>CAZSZS010000091.1:0-13463 GCA_964611275.1 uncultured Eubacteriales bacterium | reverse complement strand
TTTATTATTAATTTATTTTCTGTGATATGCTCAATTTTTTCAAGAATACTGTCTTGAATATTTTTCCTGTTTGTGTTTTTATTTTTTATCGCCATTTTTTACCATTGAGGCGAGCCAATCTCACTGCATCTGCTTCGTTACAGGGCATTCGTAGTGAAGTACCACGACTTCACACCCTGTGCCTCGCATCTGCAGCAATCTTGACTCGTGAATAATGCAGGCTTACAGGCTTACTGCTTACTGTTTTTGCTGCATTGAAAAGTACTGTTCGGTGATGCGTATGTCTTTTTCAATCTGCTTTTGGAGGTTTTCAGGAGAGTCAAATGTCATCTCTTCTCTGATCTTTTTTAATATAAGCAGGGCTATTCTTTTATCATATAAGTCCCTTTGAATGCCCATGATATAGGATTCTATATGGGTTTGGCTTTTTTTAAATGTGGGACAACAGCCGATGTTCGTCACGGAAGGGTAGGTTCTGGTCCCGATTATGGATTCTGTGATAAAGACTCCAGGGGGGATTATATCATTATCCGGACTGAGATTGGCTGTGGGGAATCCGATGCGGCGCCCTCTTGAAGAGCCTCTTATGACCCTTCCTGATAACTTATAAGGGTGTCCCAGAAATCTGTTTGCTTTCTCTATCTCTCCATCAAGGAGCAGGGTTCGGATTTTACTGCTGCTTACGGCTTCTCCGTGCAGAAAAACCTGAGGGATGGAATGGAGCTGGATGTGATGTTTTTTTGCGATTTTCCGGAGCTCTTTGATGTCACCTTTGCGGTCTCGTCCAAACCTGAAATTGCTGCCGACTACTATGGATTTACAGTGGAGGAAATGAAGCAGTGTGTCTTCTATAAATTGCTGGGGAGAAAGCAGTGACAGTCTTTTATCAAAAGTAAGCACCACAGCTGTTCCCACACGGAACCGGCTTATCATATCCAGTTTTTCTTTGTAAGGCTGTATAAGCAGAAATTTGTCTTTGTTGAAAAATTTCTCAGGGTGAGGGGAGAAGGTGAGCACAACAGCTTTGAGATGGTTTTCTTTTGCTGTATTTTTCAGAGATTCCAGTATTTTTTTATGGCCCAGATGGACTCCGTCGAAATTTCCGATGGCAACAGCTGTATTTATTTTTGAATCAGGGAGTTCAGTGAGATCTGTGACGACTTGCATAGGGTCAGAGTATGCTGTCTTTGCTTTTTTCCAGATAAATGCTTTTTAACTGGATCAGGCTTTGATTGAGAAGTTCTTCTTCATTCGGATTAAGATTTCCCTGGGTTTTTGTTTTCAGCAGGTCAAGAAGGTCGATGAGTCTTTTTGCTAGTTCAAGATTCACACCTTGCTTATTTGTTATCGGATCTTTGATCTGTCCCAGCTTTATAAGTGCTTGCGTATGAAAAGGAAGCATGATGGAACTGAAATCAAGCATGGGCATGGGTTCTTTATTTTGTTTTTTTTCGTCCATTCTTTTGAATAAATTGTCTTGTTTCTTGTTAAATATATTTTTGTCTCTTTGAAAACTAAGATAAAATAATACAATAATGATTGAATATATTCAAGGAGATGTGAATGCCTAAACAGAAAAAAGCCGGGGAAAGATTTTCAAAACTTGTGAATATTCTTGATATATTAAGGGGAGATCAGGGATGCCCCTGGGATAGACAGCAGGATGAAGAATCCATAGCTGATTATTTCCTGGAAGAAGTGTATGAAGCCGTAGATGCGTTGTATTCCGGAGATGAGAGAGCTTTAAAAGAGGAGCTCGGGGATGTGATCATGGAAGTTGTTTTCTTGGCTAGGATTTATAAGGAAAAAGGTCTGTTCACTGTCCTGGATGTTCTTGACAGCATCAATGATAAGATGATCCGAAGGCATCCTCATGTGTTTGGAGAGAAGGATATGGAGACGCCCGAACAGGTAAGGAAGGAATGGAACAGGCAGAAAAGTGCAGAAAAAAAGCAAACATTTGCCATTCAAAAAGGAGATAAGCATTCTCCAGCTTTGCTGGAATCGTTTTTACTAGGAAAAAAGGCATCCAGTTTTGGTTTCGACTGGAAAATGCCTGAAGATGTGATAAAAAAACTCAAGGAAGAGATCCGGGAAATAGAAAAAGCGGCTGCATCAGAAGATAAAGACAGCGTGTTTGAGGAAATGGGGGACATTCTGTTTGCCGTTTGTAATGTGTCCCGGCATTTGAAAGTGAACCCAGAGTTAGCCTTGAAAAAGGCCAATCGAAAATTTATCGAGAGGTTCAATTATATTGAGAAAAATCTGAAGGAAAAAGGGATTGATATAGAGAAAGCTTCTCTCGATGAGATGGAAGCGTTATGGGAGCAGGCCAAGAGAAAAAATCAAACTTAATTTTCTACTTTGTTTGCTCTTCTTTTCTTTGGATCAGGCTTGCTTTGATAAACTCATCCAGGTTTCCGTCCAGCACGCTTTCCGTATTACTGGTTTCTACATTTGTTCTAAGGTCCTTGATCATCTGGTAAGGATGAAGCACGTAGGAGCGGATTTGATTCCCCCAGGCTATATCAGATTTAGCATCTTCCAGTTTCTCGATTTTTTCGTTTTTTTTCCTTTTTTCCAGTTCATACAGCCTTGATTTAAGAACCTTTAAAGCAGAAGCTTTGTTCTTATGTTGAGACCTTTCGTTCTGACACTGAACCACGATCCCTGTTTCGATATGAGTGATCCTTACAGCTGAATCAGTGACATTGACATGCTGGCCTCCCCGGCCGGAAGCTCTGTACGTATCTACTCTGAGCTCATCCGGTGAAATATCGATTTCGATGTCTTCGTCGATTTCCGGGTAAGCAAAAACAGCGGCAAAGGAAGTGTGGCGCCTTTTGTTAGCGTCAAAAGGGGAGATCCTCACAAGCCTGTGCACTCCTGATTCCTGGCTGAGAGTCCCATAAGCATAATCTCCGATGATCTGGATTGTTGCGCTTTTTAGACCGGCTTCGTCCCCCTGCTGGAGGTCCAGGATCTTAGATGTAAAATTTTTTCTTTCTGCGTATCTGAGATACATGCGAAGCAGCATCTCAGCCCAATCCTGCGATTCGGTGCCGCCTGCTCCAGGGTGGATGGTAAGGATGGCATTTCTCGGGTCATCTTTTTCAAAAAACAGTATTTCCAGTTCAGCCTTATCAATGAGTGTTTGAAAATCGCTGACAGCCTTATCGAGATCGGACAAGATGTCTTCTCCCTCTGAACTCAATTCTAGAAGGACATCAATATCTTCTTTGATTTCCTTTATTTTTTTATATGAGGCAATGCTTTCGTCTAATCTTTTTTTCTCTTTTTGAAGTGATTTGAGTTTAGATTGGTTTTTCCATACGTCAGGTGAGGACAGCTCTTTTTCGAGGGATTCTCTTTTTTTGTATTTGTCGTCTGGGTCAAAGATAGCCTCTGAGATCTTCAAATTTTTTGGTCAGTTTTTTAGCGTCAGACTTAAGGTCAGCTATGGTTTTTTTTGGCTTTAGGCTCTCGTTTTCTTTCATTTCTCCTTCTTACAAAGGAAAGAATAAGGAAAGCGGCTGATAAAGTCAACCCGGTGTAGGGAAGGACATCTCCGTATTTTGAATAGAACGTGAGAGATCGGTTCGGAGTGATCTCTATATTTATAAAGGTCTGTTTGTGCAGTTCTGATTTCGCAATGACCCTTCCGTAAGGATCAACAGCTCCGCTTATTCCGGTCGTGGCTGATCTTAACAGGTACTTTCTGTTCTCCACAGCTCTTAAAACAGCTAAGGAAAAGTGCTGATTTGGGGCAGCGCTCGTTCCATACCAGCCATCATTTGTGATGGTCACAAGGAATTCAGCTCCCATTTTTGAAAATTTTCTCACCAAAGAAGGGAATATGATTTCATAGCAGATGGGAGACCCGAAGGGGATGTTTTTGAATTCATGCAAAGAGTGCTGTCTGCCGGGTGTTAGTTCTCCTATGGCGTGGGTGAATTTAGAAATAAAGGAGAAAACTTTTTTATACGGAGTGTATTCTCCGAAAGGGACAAGGTGCTGTTTATAATAATGGGAAAGGGAACGGTCTGGACCCAAACAGACCGCTGCGTTATAGAATAATGGGCCATCCAGGGCGTACGCTATCTCGCTTGTTCCCAGCAGTAAAGTGCATCCTGTCTCCTGAGAAAAACGTGCAAGCTGTTCGGAAAAGTCAATATAAGGCTGGAATTGACAGGAAAAACAAAGCGGAACAGAGAGTTCCGGCCATACAATCAATTCAGCTCCGTTTTCATAGGCCATATGACTGAGATGGATGTGATTCTGGAACATTTCATAGGTCTTTTCAAAGGGCTGGGCGGAAAAATCCGTACTGGATGAAGTGTTTCCCTGTATAAGAGCGGCTGTGAATGTCTCTTCGGACGGGGCAGCTTCTTTGAGAGCTAAAAATCCACTCAAATGAAAAGCCAGGACCATGAGTAAGGACAAAGAGAGGACAATAGGCTTTTTCTTTGAGATCGCAGCATAAACGATCAGGCTTTGGAACAGGACCATAACAAAGGAAAGACCGTAAACCCCTGTTATGGATGACATCTGTAAAAAAGGGATGTTTTTGTATTGGCTTGCTCCTAGAAGTCCCCAGGGAAAACCTGTAAAGAGATGGGCCGTTATGAATTCCCAGGAGACCCACAGCAAAGGGATAACAAGAAATATCAGTTTCCGCATATGCTTTGAACAAAATGAGGCAGTCATGGCAAAAAATCCCCAGAAAAAAGCCAGAAGAAGCACTAAGAGGATATAAATGAGTATACTGAAGCCCAGGGAAAGACCTCCGTAGTGCATGGGGACAGCTGGAATCCAGTAGAGAAGCACCGCATAAAAGAAGGACCCTGCCATAAGGCCCAAAACAAAGCTCCGAGCCGGATTCAATCTAAGCAGAAGAAAAATCAAGGGAATAAGAGAAATCCATCCGAGGTAAAAGAGGTCAGTTTTAGGGAAAGCCAGTCCTGTCATCGCGCCGCATGATGCGGCAAGA
Organism: uncultured Eubacteriales bacterium; assembly: GCA_964611275.1. GTDB lineage: Bacteria > Acidobacteriota > Aminicenantia > Aminicenantales > Aminicenantaceae > WJMT01. Next base: position 8,473 of record CAZSZS010000091.1, on the reverse strand, counting down.
AGAAAATCTAGGATCCGGATTTTCAATACACGTTTCTGTTGAATCAGCCTACAATTCTCCCGCTCAGTTCGAACCTTTGATGATGAAATAATCGCTGCTTTTCTTGTTTTCTTTTTCCATAAGGTTCTTTTTGACTTCTTCGGCTTCCTCTCTGGTTGCATAACCTCCGATTCTCACTCTATATATGGTTCTGCGGTCTGTTGAAAAAGGATCTATAACTCGGGATTTAATTCCCATACCGCTGTATCTCTCGGCAATTTTTAAAGCAGCGGGTTTATCACTATAAGCACCGACTTGAATATAGTAGAGGTTTTGGTTTTGAGGGGCTGTTGTCTCCACTTTTACTATGGGATCTTCTTTTTTATCCTTATCTTCAAGGTGCGAAGCGATTTCCTGGTTTATTTGATCTTGTTCAGGCGCAGCAGGTTGTTCTTCCCTGACCTCTTCAATAGGGACAGCAGAGAACTGCGTTTCCTTTGTGATAGCCGTCTGTTTTTTCCCGACCGAAACTCCCAGAAGGAAAATGACTATCCCTAGAATGATTATGGCTATGAATACAAAAACCAGCATGGAACTGGAGATTTGAAGTTCGCGGTAATCCTTATTTCTCATGGCACTTTATTTTTTTTCGTTTTCTTTAGCAGTCATAAAAGCTTTGACTAAATCAAGGGGAAGAGGGAACACAATGGTTGAGTTTTTCTCAGTTGCAATTTCTGATAATGTGCTGAGGAATCTGAGTTGGAGCGCCTGCGGATTTTTTGAGATGACATTCGCTGCTTTGATGAGGTTGGCCGCAGCCTGGTATTCTCCCTCTGCATGGATGACTTTGGCTCTTCTTTCACGTTCTGCCTCAGCTTGTCTCGCTATGGCTCTTATCATATTTTCAGGCAGGTCCACATGTTTTGTCTCAACCAGTTGGACTTTAATACCCCACGGATCCGTGTGCTTGTCAATGATTTCTTGAAGCTGGTTGTTCAGCTGTTCTCTTTCGGAAAGAATTTCATCAAGCTCGCTTTCTCCAAGAACACTCCGAAGTGTTGTTTGGGCAAGTTGAGAGGTTGCAAAGAGATAATCTTGAACAGCCAAAATTGCTTTTTGAGGATCCATTACACGGAAATACACCACCGCGTTCACTTTGACCGAGACATTGTCTTTTGTGACGATATCCTGTGCCGGGATATCCATAGTCACGATACGCAGGCTGACTCTCACCATTTTATCGATAGGCGGGAACACCAAGATCAATCCTGGTCCCTTTGGCTTAGACAGAACACGGCCTAACCGAAAAATAACGCCCCTTTCGTATTCCTTGAGTATTTTTATGGCATTTAGTATGTAGAGAATGATGATTCCACCGATTATCACGGGAACTGTTAGCATTTTTACCCTCCTTTTAATCTGTTTTTTTGACTTTAATTTTTAGATTTTTCAATACTTCGATAATCTCGACCTTTGAGCCTTTTGGAATCTCTTCCTCAGACTCCGCATTCCATATTTCACCCATCACAAACACTTTCCCTTCAGGATTTATCGGCGTGGAAGCTGTACCTGTTTCTCCGACAAGCCCTTCTTTTCCGGTGAAAACTTTTTTTGAATGGGCTCGCACAGCAATGAATATCAAAAAGACAAAGATCAGAGAAATACCTACGGCGACCGGGATTATGAAATTCAAACTGGGCCGTAGTTCGGGAATAGGAGCATTGATGAGCATAATAGAACCTATGAGCATGGCGATGATACCTCCAACAGATAGGATACCATAACTCTGGACTTTTATCTCTAAAATAAACAATCCTATGGCCAGTAAAATCAAAAGAAGTCCCACATAATTTATAGGGAGTATCTGGAAGGAAAATATCGCTAAAAGCAAACAGATCCCTCCCAGGACTCCAGGGAGAATTGCCCCGGGATTTGAAAATTCGAAGTAAAGGCCCAGGAGTCCAAGCATAAGAAGAATATAGGCCAGATTCGGATTTGAAATAGTCAATAAAAATTTTTGCCTCGGGGACATGGGCAGATCTATGATGGTCTCTTTGTCCAGAGACAAAATTCTTTCAGTTCCATCAAATGTTTGGATGTTTTTCCCGTGCAGAGACTCGATGATCTCTGCTTCGTCTTTGGCTATGAGATCGATGAGATTTCCCTCGTAAGCTTCTACTTCGGTGTAGGATAAGCTCTTCCGGACCGCATCTTCAGCCATGGAGATGTTTCTCCCTCTTTTTTCAGCGATGCTTTTAATATAGGAGGCTGCATCGTTGGTGACTTTTTCTGCCATGGTTTCATCCATTTGTTGTCCGGTCATAGAAACACCGACCGGATGCGCGGCTCCTGTATTTGTTCCTGGAGCCATGACAAAGACATCGCTTGCGATCCCTATAAAAAAGCCTGCGGATGCAGCTCTCGAACCGCTGGGGCTGACAAAGGTCACCACAGGGACTTTTGAGTTAAGGATTTTTTCAATGATCTCTCTCATAGACGTATCCAGTCCGCCCGGAGTGTTGAGTCTCATAATCAAAAGGCTGGCGTTCTCTGCCTCGGCTTGTTGAATTGATTTGATTATGTATTCAGAGGTTATGGGATGGATCGGAGCATCCACAGTGATTTTCAAAATAGAAGGGTAGCAGAGATGGGCTAATAGGGCGAAACTTATTAGGGTAAAGAGGAGTTTTTTCACTGCTTTTTTATTATAGAAAGGTATTTTTAACAAGTCAATAATTTGTCTTGACTTTTTATATTCAATATTTAATCATTTAGTAAAAAGGAGACATTGAGAGTCAATGATTAAAAAGGAGATCGTTCAGAAAATTGAAGAAAAAGGAGGATTTAGCAGGAGCGATTCCTTATTCATTGTTGACTCTATACTGGATAATATAAAGGAATCCCTGAAAAAAGGGGAAAAGATAGAGATAAGGGGATTCGCCAGCCTTAAAGTGGTTCCTAAAAAGACAGGTTATGGAAGAGATATCCGGAGAAACAAGCAGATCAGGATCCAGAACGGGAAGAGAATAAAATTCAAACCTGGACAGGAACTCAAAGACATCACCTAACCTGAATTTCAGATCAATCTTTCATTGAAGTATTTTTTCACCTGTATTATTATGAAAAAAATGGAGATATGATGAGCAAGTACAAGATCGATCCTCTTTGGCCTAATGATTTAAAGACATATCCATTAAAATCGAGAAAGAGCAAGGTCTCTCATAAAGATTTTGCCCAGAGATTCAATCCTGATGGTTCCTTCAGTGATTTTATTGAAAGCTTACCTGACTTGTTGGCTGGAGGGGATTTCAAAAAGTTTTTATATCTAGTCAAGAAAGCGCGGGAAAACAACAGACCGATTATTCTTTCAATGGGCGCTCATTTGATAAAGGTCGGGCTCAATCCTTTGATCATAGATTTAATGGAGACCGGCTGGGTCAGTGCTTTGGCCATGAACGGGGCAGGTATTATCCATGATTTTGAGATAGCTTTTTCAGGAATGACATCAGAAGATGTCAAAACGCAGATAAAAGACGGTTCTTTCGGAATGGCAGAAGAGACCGGAGAGGCTCTCAATAATGCCATAAACCTGGGGAGCAGAGAAGGTCTGGGGATGGGCGAATCGGTCGGAAAAATGATCTATAACTCAGAATTTCCTTACAAAGAGATGAGCCTGCTCTCATCTGCCTATAAGTTGAACATCCCGGTGACGGTTCATGTCGCATTAGGGACGGATATTATTCACTTTCATCCCAATGTGAGCGGTGAAGCGGTTGGAAAAACTTCCCTGCATGATTTTTTCCTTTTTTGTGCTTTGATCGAACACCTTCAGGGTGGGGGAATGTACATGAATATTGGATCTGCTGTGGTTCTTCCTGAGGTTTTTCTCAAAGCTGTATCCTATGTAAGAAACAGAGGAAGCAGACTTGATCATTTCTACACGGCTGTCTTTGATTTCAACACTCACTACAGGCCTTCACAAAATATTATCGGAAGGCCTTTTGACGAGGGAAAAGGGGAGGGGTTTTATTTTATCGGTCATCATGAAATAATGATCCCTTTGTTAGCCGCAGCCATCAAAAGTATCAGCTGACCCGCCTGAATAAGTCAGGCTAGGGATATGTGATCCATATAAAGACTTCTGTATATTTTTTCAGCCTGTTCCACAGTCGAAGAGATATCACTTGATGTATCTATGAGATAATCAGCATATTTTTTTTCATCTTCAAAAGATTTTTGAGAGTGTATTTTTTTCCTTGCTTCGGGCTCAGAAATTCCGTCTCTTTCCATAAGACGCCTTATTTGGATGTCTTTGCCGCAATAAACCACAATAATTTTGTCAAAAAAATCAGCAAAGCCCGCTTCTATGGTCAAAGCGGCTTCAGATACAAAAATACTATATTTTTTTTCCTTTTCGAGGTTGTTTATGAGCTGAATTCTGTGTTTATGAACCATCGGGTGTATCAGCGAGTTGAGAAATTGGCGCTGTTTTTTGTCTGAAAAAACTATTTTCCCGAGTTTCAAGCGGTTGATAGTTTTGTCTTCATTTAAGATGGACTTTCCAAAGTGACGGGCAATTTTTTTATAAGCCGCTTTTCCAGGTTCCATAAGACAATGGGCTTCCTGGTCAGAATGGAAGATATAGCACCCCAGCTCACTGAATACCATGGCAACCACAGATTTGCCCGTAGCGATCCCTCCGGTTAAGGCAGCGGTGAGCAGATGATATTTCCTCATCGAGGCTTTTTCCGAGGTCCCATTAAAATTTTATGGCTTTAGATCAATCAAGAAATTTGTATTCTTTATCAAAGCGGACCGCGACATTGTTCTTTTTATTCTTTTTTTCTGCTTTTTCTATCCGTACCGTATGGCCTGATAAAGAAAGTTTTATGTTTTTTCCTTCAGTCAGCTTGGAGGGGATTTCTATAAAAAGCGTGAGTTTTGTGTCCACGGTTATTCCTGCATCAAGACCCAAATAGGCGCCTCCCGAACTTATGTTGCTGATTTTTGTTGTTTCAGTGAAATTTTTTCCTGTGGGCAGTTTTCCTTTAACACTTGCGTGGAGGGGGATATCAAGTCTCCATTCTTGCCTTCTGTTCAGCAGTATATCGTAATTGTCACTGTTTTGTTTTTTTGGATTTGATTTCTTTGTCATAGTCGCCTCTCGAAAAGTAGATTAAAACAGAGCTGAGTTAATAGCATACAATGCAAGCTGCAGTCTGCTGTGCGTTCCGAGTTTTGCATAGATACTCTTTATATGTGACCTCACCGTATTTTTGCTTATAAACATATCATCGGCAATTTCTTCATTGCTTTTTCCCTGTCCGATATGTCTCAACACTTTAAACTCAGTGGGTGTGAGCTGGTCGAGTGTCTTTTCTTTCAAATCTCTGCCCACAACAGATATGATTCTGTCCATTATACTGCTCATTTTATCTCTTGGAAGCCATATTTCTTCCCTGAAGATGCTTCTGGTTGCGTCTGCCAGTTGGCCTGAAGGTTCATTCAGGTCAAAATAGCCTCTGACGCCTGCATTCATAAGCCCTACGATCTCTTCCTGCGGCGGGATATTCCCGATGAGCATTAACTTGGATTTTTTTTGGTCTCCTGTTATGTCTTTTATGGCTTTGCAGATTTCCTTAATGTTAGGAAGGGGATCTGAGTTAGAAAAGAGAATGACATCCGGCTTTTTTGTTTTAATGGAACTCAAAAGAGAATCTATAGTGCTTTTTTCAATTCCGCTGATCTCTATTTCCGGTCCTTTTTCCAAAGCATTCATAATACCGGCGAGTATTAAATCCGATGTGCTGTAAACGAGGACTTTAATTTTTTTTCCCAAGGCCTGTGTGTTATTTTTTTCCATGATAGGAGCGCTTCTAACCCCTTAATAAATGGATTTTTTCATTATAAATTTGGGAATATGTTAACCAATCAAAATAATTATGTCAAGGTTAAGGAAAGGGGTTAATTGGTGAAATCCGGAGGGATTAAATTAGTTTTTGGATATCGAAACTTTTGGTTAATTTGAGGTGCACGCTTTGTTCCTTTTTCTTGTTTGAATCCTTCTCAGCTTTGATTACTTCTCCTGTGACTGTCAGTATGAGCGGATTCCCGAGAACGAGAGTCTTTGGAACAAACAGAGATAATTTCAATTTAGTTCCGATTAAAATCCTTGTTTTTAACTCAAATACAGCTTTTTCAGAGCTGATTTCCCTAAGAGAGGTTTTTTCCACAAATTTCACGCCTACTGCGTCACAGCCTTGAATATGAGCGATAAGAGAGAGAGAAAAACATTCCTCTTCATTCGGTTGGTTTGCTGTTGTAAGGGATGCGGTTTCCATCATGCTTTATTTATACTCGTCTATTATGTATTTGTTATCAAAACGGAGTGATATCCGGGATTTTGAACTCTGTTCCACTGCATTTTCAACAAATATGACTTTTCCATTGATTATCATCTTCAGGTCCTTGTTTTCCTTGAGTTTAGGAGGAAGGTCGATCGATAATCTCAGGTCTGATCCGTTTGCCACAGGAGTATCCAGCCAGAATGATGAACCGCTGGGACTGATATAGGAAAGAATAGTCTTTTCTGAAAATTTATTTCCTGCCTTATCTATTCCTTCTACTGTGGTGGAAAGAGGGAGTTTAAAGCCTTTTTCTTTCAGAAAATCATCTGTTTTTCTGGTGTTATTTGTTCTTTTCGTCATCATCGCTTCCTTTAATGATAAAACTCGTGTATAAAATGCCATAACAGGCTTTGGAATTCAATCACCCCTATGGATGAATTTAGGGGGTGAATTTTTTAACCATGCGGGTCAGACCGGTATTTTTCGCTGCAGTCTGCCAGCTTGACAAAATTTCCAACCATGGATAGAATAACCCAAAAATAACCGGAGAAAAAATGATAGATAAGAACCGTTACGTACAAAAAATCACACAAAAAAGCGTTGACTTTTCCCGCTGGTATGTAGAAGTCATTCGTAAGGCCGAACTTGCTGATTATGCTCCTATGAAAGGAATGATGGTGATAAGACCCTACGGCTATGCTGTATGGGAGAATATTAAGAGTCTGATGGACGAGAGAATTAAGGAGACCGGACATAAGAACGCCTATTTCCCGCTTTTTATTCCTGAGAGCTTTTTAAAAAAAGAAACAGAACACCTTGAAGGTTTTTCTCCGGAAGTGGCTTGGGTTACCCACGGCGGGGATGATGAGCTTGAGGAGAGGCTAGCTGTCCGTCCTACGTCTGAAGCCATAATCGGGCATATGTTCTCCAAATGGATCAGTTCCTATAGGGACCTTCCGGTATTGATCAACCAGTGGGCGAACATTGTGAGATGGGAAAAAGTAACGAGGCCTTTTCTGCGCACGGCGGAATTTTTATGGCAGGAAGGCCATACAGCCCATGAGACAAGTCAGGAAGCCGAAGAAGAGACTTTAAAGATGCTTTCCGTCTATAAAGAGTTCGTGGAGTCAGAATTAGCCATATCTGTTGTTTCCGGGAAGAAGACAGATAGAGAGAAATTTGCCGGAGCCTCTGCAACATATAGTGTGGAAGCCCTTATGTCTGACAGAAAAGCCCTTCAAATGGGGACGTCCCATTTTTTGGGTCAGCATTTTTCCAAGGTCTTTGATATTAAATTTGAAGACAGAAATCAAAAGCTCCAGTATGTTTGGCAGACTTCTTGGGGCGTTTCTACCAGGATGGTGGGCGCTTTGATCATGGCTCACGGGGATGACTCCGGTCTTTGTTTCCCCCCGAGAGTGGCTCCTGTTCAAGTCGTGATCATACCTATTTCAATAGGGAACTGGAAGCAGGAAGTCCTGCCGGCTGCTGAAACAATAAAAAAGGAACTGAAACAAAAGGGGTTCAGGGTGGAGATAGATTCCAGAGAGCAGTTCACTCCGGGGTGGAAGTTTTCGGAGTGGGAAATGAAAGGTGTTCCCTTGAGGTTAGAGATAGGCCCGAGGGATATAAAGAGCAATAATGCGGTGCTTGTAAGGCGGGATAACAGGAAAAAACAGGTCGTAAGCCAGGACGAGCTGGATAAGAAGGTCAGAGAGATCCTTAATGATATACAGAAGGATATGCTGGACAGGTCCTTGAAGTTCCGGGAGGACAACACCCATGAGGTCCGGGATTATCAGGACTTTCAGTCAGTTATGGAATCTGAGATGGGCTTTATAAGGGCTTTTTGGTGCGGGAATCCTGAGTGTGAGCTGAATATCAAAGATGATACCAAAGCGACCATAAGGGCCATCGTTTCAGAAGATGAAAAAGGGAAGTGTGTTTACTGCGGCAAAGACGCCGGGTATTTGGTCCTCTTTGCCAAAGCCTACTAAAATAGGTCATTCATAAAACCTGCCGATAGCATATTCATAACCAAGCAAATTCTTTACATTTTATAGATTTCTAAGAAACCATATGAGAATGTTTCGTTTCTTTACGTTTGTCTTATTATTTATTATCGGCAGCTTTTACCCTTCGGGCGA
>CAZSZS010000090.1:0-12694 GCA_964611275.1 uncultured Eubacteriales bacterium | reverse complement strand
AAAAGTTTGCCAAAACAATGATTATGATATATATTGCATTCAAATTTGGAGATAAAAATCCAATATATGGAGGAGAGCGTATGAAAAAAATCCTTATTGTCTTATTGATTGGTCTGTGTGCAACGCCCATGGTTTTTGGAAGCATCGTGACAAACACAAATCAGAGCATATTATTTCTTCGGTATCCGGCTCGGAACGCATCCACAGATATCGACGCTGCGTATTACAATCCTGCGGGCACCACTCGATTATCCGATGGGTGGCACTTCTCATTGAACAACCAAACCATCTTTCAAGAAAAAACCGTCATCAATGAATTTCCCACTCTCAACAATGACACTTTTACCGGTGAGGTGATGGCGCCCTTATTTCCCAGTGCTTTTGTGGTGTATAAGAAAAACAGACTGGCATTTTCTTTTGGATTCGGCCCCAATGCCGGAGGGGGATCAGCTGAGTTCAAAGAAGGCCTGCCTTCCTTTGAAACATTAATCTCTACACTTCCCTTGCTGGTGACCGGTTATGGATTCCCAACAACACAGTATTCAGCAGATATCAGCTTCAAAGGAAGCTCCGTCTTTTTCGGATTTCAGCTGAATGCTGCTTATGAAATTAATGAGATGTTCTCTGCTGGAGTGGGCCTGCGCTATATTTCTGCCACAAACACCTATGAGGGATCTATAGAGAACATTATGATTAATCCCTGTATACCGTTTATCAATCCCAGCTGTGACATGATATCCGCTTATCAACTTTTTACTCTGTTTAACATGACTAATGAGGCCGCAATGGTTTCTAACAAATCTGTCGATGCCAAGCAAACCGCAGCCGGATTCACTCCCATCTTAAGCGCCCACATCTCTCCGATTGAAAACCTGAATATCGGCCTTCGTTATGAATTCAACACCAAGCTTGAATTTGAAAATAAGACCGCTACAGATGATACAGGCTTGTTCCCGGATGGTGAGACATTTCGAAGCGACATACCTGCCATCCTTGCTGTGGGAGCCGATTACGTTATCATACCTGACCTTAAAGCAGGCGTATCTTTCACTCTGTGCTTTGACAAAAACGCAGATTGGGAAGGCCGGGAAGATCTCGTCAATTCCAATTCTATAGAGATCTCTCCTGCCCTGGAGTATGGTTTAACGGATAACATTAAATTGAGTGCCGGCTATATGTGGTCTCAGATCGATGTTTCTGATGATTATCAGACTGATCTCTCTCATGAACTGTCCAGCCATGCTTTCTTTTTTGGAGGCCGGTATATTCTCAATGACAATCTGAGTTTTGATATCGGCGCCACCTTGGTCAACTATCTGGATTCCGAAACCACTATTGATTACGGCCTGTTGGGTTCATATGGAGAGACCTACCAGAGAACCACATGGGCTTTTGGCATTGCTGTCAACTACCATAGGTAATAAGAGACCGCGTTTTCTGGATCGTTTTGAAAAGAAGTATTAGGGCGAGAGTCTGATTTATTCAAACCACTCATAGCGGAGGGTGGTGGCCGGGTTTGGATGTATTTCTTTTCCCGGATCTCCTTAATTGTGACGTATGTAGTTGATAACACAAAAAATCATGCGTTGAATTGGTTTTCATCACTGGATTGAATAGCCTAAGATACGCGGCTAAAATAAAAGACTGGTGGACGGTAGGGGACTCGAACCCCCGACCTCAGCGTTGCGAACGCCACGCTCTCCCAACTGAGCTAACCGCCCACGTCGTTGGATCGATGATCTCCCCTATAATTTACCATAAAAAGCAGGAATAAAAAACAGTGATGTCATACATATCTTACTGGTTTTTTTGGCCCCTCCCCCATCAAGCTCAGTCCTTTTTGAGTCCGAGCTCACCTATCCCTCAGGATCGATATTCTCCTTGTCATTTTCAAGCACAGTTTTGAGCTGTTCTCTCGCTGCAGGAGAGAGTGTAAGAAATTCGAGGCCTATATCAAAAACCGCAGCAGAACCTGGCGGCAGTACTTTTGTCCAGACAACCCGGACATCGGATGTAACAGAATTTCCTCCAGGAAGAAAGAGTTCGATTTCCAGCTTTTTTCCTTTTTTTAAATATCTATTGCTGTAAATTCGCACTCCTCCATTACCGATATCTTTGGTAGGAAGGGGGTTTTCATCCATTTTAGCAGGCCGAAAGAGGACAGGAACCTTTAATCTCGGAAAACGCCGTCTTTCGACTTCGCCGGGGGAGATTTTTTTTGTCAAAGGTTTTCTCCTTTGAATCGAAATAGAATCCTTGCATTTATTATAACAATTAATCGATATAGAACAAGGGCAAAGATGAGGGCAAGTTCACAGAGCCTCCAGCCGGTTAATTCCAGGTTTACGGTAAAGCCGCAGCTATATATTTTATTGCTTTATGGTAAATCAGTTGGAAAAATATCCTTCCCTGTGGGTCACTCGGTAGTTTCTTCTTTTAATCAAGATACGGGGACGTCCCATTAGGAGCCGCCCTAGTCTAAGTGATTAGCAAGTTATTAGAAGGCTTCGTCAGCCATGATATAAAATCCGGAGGTCCCTTTGCCCCATCCTTGATCTATGCGGATATTGGTGCCTTCTTTAGGAACGACCAGAAAGCGGAGACCCAGGCCTACGGAATATTTGAAATTGCCGGGACTCAATTTTCCAAGCTGATCCGCCAAATCAGCAGCCCCCGCAAACACCACCATTCCGATCCTTTTCCAGACCTTGAACCTCAGCTCTGTCTGGATGACCAGCATGGATTTATCCCTATATCTCCCGGAATAATAGCCGCGCATGACCATTTCTCCCCCAATTTCAGACATATGCCTGAAAGAGGGAGAACCGGAAACAGACTGGACAATGGCCTGGACAGCAAACACATGATGTTGAAACACAGGAATATATTTTCTGAGGTCCAATTTGAAAGAAGTGAAATCAAAGTCGCTCCCAAAGGCCGGAGAGCAAAAGTCCATGGTCAGCTGGAAATAATTGCCCCTATGAGGAGAGAATATGCTGTCACGCCTGTCCCAATTCAAGATAAATCCAAGAGAGGACAGCCGACCTCCGCTGCTTCCTGTGATCTGCCCTGTGACAAGTTCTCCTCCGGGATCTGATTCAATGATCTTCAAGTCTTCATACTTGTACTGGACACCAAAATAGAGCCTTTCCCTGGGCAGAATCCTTCTCTGAGCGGACAGATCAAAATTGACCATGCGGGGGGTATAATCTTCCTCCGCTTCATCCAGTGTCTGGCTCCCGATTCCCCAATATTTACCGGGAAATTTGCTTGTCTTCAATTTCGCCTTGATGAAATAAGCCTCATTTTTTAAATACAGCTCCGGTCTGAGCTCTATGCCGTACTGTTTGTTCTGGGTATAGTACAATTCAAAATACAGGGAAGAGGGCCTGGCGTCTTCAGGGCTGCCCTTAGGCCTGTAGGTGATAAGCCCTCCCCCTCCAACACCGACCCTTGTTTCCGGCTGATAGAAAACAATAGGAAGAACGACCGTGCTGGTTCTTTTTTCCTTTTTTTCTTCTTTCTGTTTTTTCTCCTCTCCTAAGCCCATCCGTATCGTTAATAAAAGAAGGAAAAAGAACCATATCAAACCGACTCTAGCTTTTTTCTTCATAATACCTCCTACTGCCGTTTCAATTTACCTTTTTTTCTAAAGCAAATCAAGAGGCTCCGTTTGAAAGAGAAACAAGAAAATGCACCCACTAATGTTTGCGAAAAAATCTTGCTTATTCAAGAAAAGAAAATAATAATAGAGACGATGACACCGTTTCCATTTGAAATATTGGTGGTGTTTGGATTTTTATCTATCATGCTGCTTGCCGGTATGATTTTAAGGGCCACTCTTCCGTTTCTCCAGAAAATACTTTTTCCCGCAAGTCTCATCGGAGGAGTACTGGGCCTTATTCTTATCAATCTCGGTCTGATATCCCTGGATATTGAGACCATCAAAGCCTTCGCATACCATTTCTTTAATATTTCCTTCATTTCCCTGGGGCTCACTCCATCTGAAATCAAAGGACCAAAACAAAGCACGGATAAAAAGATTTTCAAAGGCTCTTTATGGATGGCTCTGGTTCAGGCTGTCTCTTTCCCCCTGCAGGCTGTGATAGGAGCTCTCATCACTCTGGCCTTTATTCTATGCGGCACAGCTTTGCATGGAAACTTTGGATTTCTCCTGCCACTGGGATTTAACGAAGGGCCCGGTCAAGCTCTTTCTTTTGGAAGAGTATGGGAGCAAGCCGGATTTATGGATGGTTCTACCATTGGGCTCACTTTTGCCACACTGGGATTCTTTTTTGCCTTTTTTATCGGCGTGCCCTTAGCCAACAGGGGGCTGAAAAAGGAAAAATTTGAAACAAAGCCCATGCCTCCCTTTTTCTTGAGAGGCATTCTGCCTAAAGGCCAGCTTCCCCAATCTGCCGGGTCTCTCACAACACACGGCGCCAGCCTCGACAGCATGGCTTTCCATAGTGCACAAATAGGGCTGGTGTATTTAGTTACCTATGTCGTCCTCTCTTTAGTCACAAGTCTGCTTCCTCCAAGCATAGGATCCATGTTCTGGGGATTCTTCTTTCTGTTCGGCCTTGTTTTTGCTATCCTCTTCCGCATCCTTTTTCAGGCATCACCACTGGGTCACTTATTGAATCCTCCATTTCAAAGACGGATCACCGGCTTTTCCATTGATTATCTCATTGTGGCCACAGGATGCGGGATCGAACTTCTGATTGTTGGTAAATATGTGGCCCCTCTTCTTTTGATCGCAGTGACTGGAGGCATTCTCACCACAGTTATCGTTGTTGTGTTGGGTTCAAAATTAAAAGAATATAAACTGGAACGCACCGTCTCCATCTACGGAGTGGTCACCGGAACTGTATCAAGCGGTCTCATGCTTCTCCGCATCGTAGACCCTGAGCTCAAAACCCCAGTTGCACGAGAGCTCGGATTCATGAACCTTTTTGCTATTCCGATCGTGGGGGGACTCACCTGCCTTCTTAACGCTCCGTTCTGGTGGGGCTGGAGCGTGATACTTACCTCCCTTGTGTTATTCCTGATCCTCACTGCAGCCCTGGTCATCCTCTTGAACAAACGGCTTTGGGATAGAAAAAATTAGCTGAAAGGGGTTTCTTGTTGGCCGGAAACAGCTCTCTTTTACTGGACCACGGAGCAGATATCAACAAAAAAGACGCAAGAGGCATTTTCCCCCTTGTATTTGCTCTTGATGGGAAATACCTCTTCTTCACAAGTTCCCGGGCCGGTGTGGATGATATCTACTGGGTAGATGCAGGAATCATTACCCGGCTAAAGCAAAAGACTCTTAAATAAAAGGGGAAATTGATACCAGCAGACGCGAACTTTCTGAGACTTCTCCTCGTAATAATAGAAAAGGAGAGTCTTATGTTTAAAAATTATATCAAAATCGCTTTTCGTCATTTTCTCAAGCATAAAGGATTTTCTTTTATAAATGTTTTCGGTTTAGCCATCGGGATCGCCTGTTGCTTGATCATTGTCCTTTTTGTCCTGGATGAAATAAGCTTTGACCGGTATCACGAAAAAGCAGACCGGATCTACCGGGTCGGAATCGATGGCTATGTGAACAACAATTCCTTTCAGGGAGTTATCACCTGCGCACCGATGGCAGAGACCCTCGTGCGCGAATATCCTGAAGTTATAGCCGCAACCCGTATGAGGAATTTCGGTTATCCCGTGTTCCGTTATGGGGATAAGGTCTTCAGCGAGGAGAGGGTTTTTTGGGTGGATCCGGGTTTTTTTGATATATTCTCCGTTTCTTTTATAAAGGGAGACAGCAACACAGCTCTGGAAGAACCCAACACCATTGTCCTTACACGCTCCATGGCTCTGAAATATTTTGGGGATGAAGACCCCATCGGAAAGTCCCTTAACGCTGACAGACGAAGAGATTATTTGATAACAGGGATTGTGGAAGATACCCCCAGAAATTCCCATTTTCATTATGATTTTCTCGCTTCTCTTTCGACCTATGAGGACAGCCGGAGCCCCGTTTGGATCAGCAATAATTACCACACCTATCTGCTGTTACAGGAGGGAGCCTCTCCTCAAGCTTTTGAGGCTAAACTGGTCGAACTCGTTAAAAACCATGTCGGCCCCCAGATCCAAGCCGCTGCTGGCATATCCTTAGAGCAGTTTTTTGAATCAGGAGGGAAATGGGGCTATTTCATCCAATCCCTCACAGACATCCATCTGCACTCCCATTACGATTTTGAGATAGAGCCGAACGGAGATATCGCATATGTCTATATATTTTCTATCATTGCTTTAGGAATTCTCCTTGTAGCCTGTATCAACTTCGTGAATCTGTCCACAGCGCGTTCCGTAAACCGGGCAAGAGAAGTGGCGATACGAAAAACGGTCGGTTCTATACGCCCCCAATTGATCAGGCAATTTTTAGCAGAGACGATAATTCTGAGTTTTGCAGCCGTCCTGATCGCCTTGATCTTCATCCAATTCGTGCTCCCAATATTCGATAACATCACAGGTAAAGATTTGGCTGTGCCCTATTTTGAGAATGCTCTCACCATACCTGCACTGCTGGGGGTGGCCCTGTTCATCGGAATTCTTGCCGGTATTTATCCCGCACTTTTCCTGTCCGCTTTCGATCCCGCTGTTGTGCTGAAGTCTGAAACATCCGGAAAAACACGAAAATCCAGCTTGCGGAACGCACTCGTCGTTTTTCAATTCACAGTCTCCATCATTCTTATTGTAGGGACTTTTATCGTCAACCGTCAGCTCAAATACATCCAAAATAAAAATCTAGGATTCAATAAAGACCAGATCGTCGTCGTGAAAAAGACCGATGACCTCGGAAACCAGATCCAGACTTTCCGGCAGGAATTGCTGACAAACCCCCGTGTCCTCAATGCCTCGAACACCGGGAGGCTCATTGGGGAAAGTATCGGAAACTCTGCTTTTAAAATGGCCGGCGAGACTGGAGAAGAGACCCATCTTCTGTATACCTTTTTCTCGGATTCTCACTTTGTGGATACATATGAAATAGAAATGGCGGATGGCCGTTATTTTGAAGAGGGGAGACAAGCCGACCAGCAGGTTGTGGTCATCAACGAAACAGCTGTAAAAGAGCTCGGGCTGGATGATCCCGTAGGCAAGCAGATCGTTGCCCTGGGGCCTACTGAGGAACAATCACAGGCCTTTACGATCATCGGAGTAATGAGAGATTTCCACTTTCAAAGTCTCCATTTTAAAATTCAATCTCTCATAGTCGCTCCCTATGGTCCGGCTAACGGGGGCCGGTATGTTTCGGTTCGGATAAATTCAGAAGGTATTCAGGAAACCCTGGCTTCCTTGGAAAGCACATGGAAAAGATTTGCAGGCGATCAAGCTTTTGAATACGAATTTTTTGATGATCATTTTGCTAAAATCTACCATGCCGAGGAGAGAACAGGCCATCTATTCTCCGTGTTTTCCCTCCTGGCTATTATCATTGCAAGTCTGGGATTATTAGGTTTAGCCGCTTTTACTTCTGAACAGCGAACCAAAGAGATAGGTATCCGCAAAGTGCTGGGGGCGACAGAATTCGGAATCATCTTTCTCTTATCCAGACAATTCACCAAATGGGTGATATTGAGCAACCTCATTGCCTGGCCCATAGCTTATTATTTCATGATCCAGTGGATCCAAAGGTTTGCATTCCGGCCGCCGATATCGCCATGGCCTTTTTTATTGGCCTCTGTCGTTGTTCTCATCATAGCCTTATTCACAGTGAGTTACCAGACGACCAAAGCAGCCCGATCCAATCCTGTGAAATTGCTGAGGTATGAATAAAAATGAAAAACCAAATTGAATCTTTCTCCATTTTAATCTTGACAATGCTGTAGTTCGCTCCTATATTTTGGACACCCTAATCGGAGGTTTTTTTAATGAAAAAGAATGAAACCTTGAAAGATGGGAAAAAGGTCGTGATCAGGGAGCTTCAAGAAAAAGATCTAGAAAAGTTGATGAAATTTTACTCTGAACTCCCACCTAAAGATAGAAAATATTTAAGGATAGATGTAACGAATAAAAAGATTGTAAAACAGAGGATCAAACTCATAGAGACGGGCCGTGTTTTTCGTCTTGTCGCCCTTTATAAAGAAGATATTATTGCTGATGGAGCCCTTGAATTATCCACAGAAGATTGGCAGAAACATCAAGGAGAATTAAGAGTCATCATAGCCAGGCCTTATCAAAAAAAAGGTCTCGGGACTATCATGGTGAGAGAGCTTTATTTTCTTGCGATTGAGAAGAAATTAGAGCTGGTGGTTGTCAGAATGATGCGGCCTCAAGTCGGTGCTCAGCGGATTTTTCGGAAACTTGGGTTCCGAGAGGAACTTCTTATCCCTGATTTTGTTAAGGATCAGGAAGGAAAAAAGCAGGATTTGATTGTCATGACCGTTAATCTCAAGGAATTGTGGAAGGAACTTGAGTACGCCTACAGTGATTCAGACTGGCGGCGCTGCCGATAATCACATTCCCTAAAAGGCCGCGCTATTCCTGTCAGAACACAATTGATCTTGAAAAGAGAAAACTTTTCTCCTTCCTTATAATACTCTTCCTTAAAGGTTTATTCATAACGAAGAGTCTCGACAGGATCAGAGCTTGCAGCGCGGAAAGACTGCCAGCTGACGGTCAGCCATGCAGCCACAAGCACGCCAAAACCTGAAAACAGAAAAGGCCAGAGAGTCAGAGGTACCCTGTAGGCAAAATTTCTCAGCCAAACCTGCATCATCCACCAAGCAGCTGGCCAGGCGATCAGGTTAGCCATCCCAACCCATAATAGAAAATCCTTTGAGAGAAGGGCCATGATCCCGGATGTGGACGATCCTAGTATTTTGCGTATCCCGATCTCCTTGGTCCGCTGCTGGGCCATAAAAGAGGCCAGTCCAAAGAGTCCCAGGCAGGCGATAAATACCGCTAGCCCTGTTCCGGCCTGTACCAGCTTCCCGAATCGTACCTCAGCATTGTAAAGTTCATTGATCTCTTCGTCCATGAACCGAAATTCAAAAGGGAAGTTCGGCGCATGGGTTTTTAGTACGTTTTCAACAGAAGCTATTGTTCCGCCCAGGTCGTTTCCATCCAGCCGGATATAAAGGTCAGTAAACCAACCGGGAGCGATCACCAGGATCAAGGGAGCGATCGGTTCATGCAGGGATCTAAAGTGAAAATCCTTAACCACACCGATAATGCGGCCTTTCCGGTCAGGATCAAAAGGGAGGGGACAGTCAAAGCGTTTGCCAAGAGGATCTTCGATCCCCATCCGGCGAACAGCTGTCTGATTAAGGACGATCGCCTCTTCAGCATCTGTGGAGAATTCCCGGGAAAAATAACGGCCCTCCGCCAGTTCAAGGCCAAACACATCGTCATATTCAAAATCCACAGCATGGATCTCCATATTGATCCTGTCTTCCGGCTTGCGTCCCTCCCAATCAGCATTATCCGTAGCGAATCTCTTGTTCAGCGACCCGTTGGTGATGCAGACAGCCTCGACATGAGACAAACGGAGCATTTCCTCCCTAATCGCCTGATAATTTCTTCTAACCCCACCACGGAGCTCCATGTTCACAACATACTCGGTGTTGATCCCCATGTCATGTCCGCGCATGAAAAGGGACTGCTGCAGGACCACTACCGAGGATATGATCAGAAAAATGGAGATAGTGAACTGAATCACCACCAAAATTTTACGAAAAAGAGGATTCCCACCCCGTGAAGTGGAGGTACGCCTGAGAACTGAGACCGGACGAAAGCCCGAAAGTTTAAGGGCCGGATAGAGACCGGCTGCTCCTCCTGCCAGTAGGACAACAGCAAGCATATGAAGCCCGAGAGTCCCATCCAGGCGCAGCGCCAGCGACTTGCCGCTTAGAGCATTGACCGCAGGAAGCAAAAGCCAGATCAGCAGCAGTGATCCGACAAGCGCTAATAACGTCAAAATCGTAGATTCACCCAGGAACTGAAGGACCAGCTGACTCCGCTTTGCTCCGATCACTTTACGCATCCCCACCTCGCGCGCCCTCCTGGCTGAAAATGCAGTGGTCAAGTTAATAAAATTAATACAAGCCATGGCCAGAACAAGGATTCCGATCACTGAAAAGACCAAAACATAAGTGACCGTTTTCGCTCCCGAAGTACTGTATTGGAGATGAAAGTCCTTAATAGAGAAAAGGTTCACATCTGATTCCCACTCCGGAACATGCTCCCGCATGATTCCTGAGATCTTGGCGTTTAATCGATCAACATCAGCGTCCTCCCGCAATCTCACATAACTTTTGTAGGCTATTGCATCCCAAGTGTCGACTGTCATCCCGGACCGGGTAACAAAATCGATCGGCAGCAAATAGTCGAATCCCAAATGGGTGTTTCCGGGCAGGTCCGCAATAACACCCGTCACCCGGAAATCATGCCATGTTCCCCACCATTCGAAATTCATGACTTTTTCCAGCGGATTTTCATTTCCAAAGTATTTCAGAGCTGTGCTCTCAGTAAGAACGATAGAATCAGGCGTGCTCAACGCACCCTCTGGTGATCCGTGCAGAAAATTCAGACTAAAGATATCAAAAAAACCGGGATCCACTCCGGACACATCTCCGCTGAAGACCTTGTCCTTATAGCGCAGCGGTGAACTCACCGGGCCGAAACGCCTGGAAAAATGAGTGACCTCAGGATATTGATCCATTAAGGCCGGGCCGATCGCCCCGCACCCATAAATAGAAAATCTCGAAGACCCCGGCTCTGTGAAAGTAACCATATAGATGTTTTCAGCGTGTTCGTGCCAGTGGTCATAGCTGAGTTCATCGCTCACCCACATTGTTATGATCAGGAAACAGGCTATGCCCACAGCCAAACCGGCAATATTTATACAGGAATACCCTTTATGCCTTTTTATATTCCGCAGGGTTGTCTTTACATAATTTTCAAACATGATAGCCCTCCAAATGCCTGACTTTATAAAAAATGTTACTATTATAATAAAGAGAGAGAACAGCCAGCATGTTCCGGCAAAAAACCGGCTTTTGTTCTTTCTGTCCCACTCATACTGCTCCTCCATATCATCGATTATGGTCTCCCGCATATGTTCGTCCGCAAATAAATCCAAACAGAATCGGGAAAATTTAGTTAATCTACACTTTTTTTCATTCATTTTTCATTACTTTTGTTAAATCCGGTATCCCCTCCCAAAGAGATCTGGTGACTTTCTGAACAGAGCTCAATCTGTCCAACCCGAAAGGCGTAAGCCGGTAATAGATCCTGGGCCGTCCGCCTTTATCTGTGGATCTTTCGGCTTTTATGGATGTAACATATCCCTTTTCCTTAAGCCGGCTCAAAGGCGCATAGATGGCTTCAGACAACCAGGAGATCCCGGTATCTTTTTCCACCTGCCGGCGGATAGCGATCCCATAAGCCTCTTCCTTTAATTTCCAGATCGCCAAAAGCAGGATCTCTTCAATTCTAGATAGAAATGTCATTTTTCATCCCCGTATGTTTTTTTAAAATGGTTCTTATCAAACTATTCATATTAATATATACTAAAAATCAAAAAAAAGGTTTCAAAAAAGGCTGATTTATTCAAAAAGAAAATAAAGAGAAAATCTTTGAGAACGAGACGGTCTTGGATCCTTAATTTTGAATACGGTTGGTCTCGAGTATAACCTCCGGGTAATTCTGAGAGACTTTTTCTAAAGACCGGCTCGTATTGTTTTTCAAGTACATGTCAAAAAAAGTCACAACACAGTCGTTCAGAATCTTAATAAAGCGCATCCCGTCAATGTTCCCAAGAGCTCCTTCAGGGATCAGAGCCGCTTCAGAAATTGCCGGGAGCGAAAAATCAGAAAAATTATAGTGACCGCTTCCCTCTATGACCATGAGATAGGCAGGTCCCCGGGCGCGCTGAAAGAGATTCTTATTCGGGGTCTTATTGAGTGCCTGCAGATTATCGTGGTGCATGAATAAAAAGGGCGTTTCAATGCTCTTATCGATCATGTCTCCGACCTGCAAACCATCCATATTGATACCAGCCATTATTCTGGAATCTATTAAACAGACCTGACCTGATGCTGCTCCCCCGAATGAATGGCCGATCACTCCGATATGCCTTAAGTCCAGTTTATTTTGGAAATTTCCATTTTCTCTGTTGAGTCCCTCCAATTGATCGATGACAAAGCTGATGTCATCTGCCCAGATGGCAATGCTTTCCAGCATCTTTGGCCGGGCTTTCATTATTTCATAAAACAGGGAATCGAGTTTGTCAGGATCCACGGTCCGGGTGAGGGCGTGTTCCAGAGAGATTGCTTTCTGGCGTTCTGAATTCCTCAGTCCTAGTTCTGGATTCAAAGGATTGAACCGAACAAGAGTGCCGTCCGGTTTTGTCACACTGTTGGTCTCAAAGGAATGCCCGATACTTGCCGCAAAGTAGCCGTGACTGGCCAGTTCCTCCATCAATATAGTGCTCTGGTTCATTCCCTCCCAGTAACCGTGTGAGTACAGCACTATAGGAAAAAGAACAGGGATTTCTGCCGCCGGTGCGTTTCTATATGAGTGAGTTTTAATACTTAATAAGCGTTGGTTCATCTTTTCGAAAGCTGAGCGGATCTCATCGGAGATTCCCTGTCCCGGGAGAAAGGCTTCATGTTCAATATATGGACAGGATTCATAAGGCCTTTTTATC
>CAZSZS010000089.1:0-15289 GCA_964611275.1 uncultured Eubacteriales bacterium | reverse complement strand
ACGGCTCTTGATTCCGGAGCCCTGGGAGCTAAAATTAACGGCTCCGGAGAAGGCGGCTGTATCTTTGCCTACACCCCAAATAATGCGGAGATTGTGGCCAAAAAATTGGAAAAGATGGGGGCAAAAGCGTATATTGTTCATGTGGATAAAGGAATAAAAATTCACGAGGACAACTGATTCTTTTATTGAACTGGAGGATTAAAACAGATGATCAATGCAACTCAAATACGGAGAGGAATGGTAATAGAGATCGATGGCGAACTCTATTCGGTTCTGGAGACCTCTCATGTCACACCCGGAAAAGGGCAGGCTCTCATGCAGACAAAGCTGAGAAGGCTCAAAGACCAGACGCTTCATGACTATCGATTCCGGTCAAAAGATAAGGTCGAACAGGCGTATCTGGAAGAAATAGAAATGGAATATCTTTATAAAGAGGCTCACCTTTTTATTTTTATGAATACGGAAACGTATGAACAGATAAGGCTATCCGGCGAGGTCCTGGGAGATGCGGTAAACTACCTCATCCCCAATATTATCTTTTCCGTGGAAATGTATGAAGGAAAACCAGTCGGAGTCAACACTCCCATGACCGTTGACTTGAGAGTAACAAAAACAGAGCCTTATCTCAAAGGAGCCACTCAGACCGCAAGCAGCAAACCAGCCACCTTAGAGACAGGAATAACCATAAATGTGCCTCAATTCATAAAAAAAGATGATATCATACGCATAGACACAAGAGAAGATAAATACCTGGAACGGGTCAAAAAGTAAAATGAAATCAGGGGGTGTACACCAAAAACTGCTTGAAATAGACTTGACGCGCTCCACCACACGCATCCGGAAGATCAAAAATTCCCTTATTAAAGACTACATCGGTGGAAGAGCTCTGGCTACCCGTATTTTCTTCGATACTGTCAATCCCTCCTGTGACCCTCTCAGCCCCGAGAATACTGTGGTCATAGCCTCTTCTCCCCTTATAGGCAGCACAGCCCCCACCGCAGCGAGAGGGCATATGGTGTTTAAATCCCCCCTGACCGGGCTGATCGGCAGTTCAAACTGCGGAGGCTCATGGGCGTATTATCTGAAATCATCAGGATATGATGCTGTCCTTATAAAAGGCAGGTCACAAAAGCCTGCCCTCATTGACATCGAACCCGAGTCCGTAAAAATCGTCTCTGCTGAAAACGTCTGGGGACTCAATATCCACGAGACAACTGATATCTTAACCCAAAAAGACAAACGAGCGCGTATCCTGTGCATCGGTCAGGCAGGGGAAAACTGCGTGAATTTCTCATCTGTGATGAACGATAAAAACAGAGCCTACGGCAGAGGGGGCTCCGGAGCGGTGTTCGGAAGCAAGAATCTTAAAGCCATTCGTGTCCGGGGAGATAAAAAAACAGACATAGAAAACAAGCAGGCATTCAAAGCCGGAAAAGAACAGGCTGAATATATCATGAAGGCAGCCCCTATCACCAAAAGACTTTTGAAAGAGTTAGGCACAGCCGGACTTATTAAGCTCATCAACCTTATGGAGATGCTTCCGCATAAAAATTTCCAGGATAATGTCCACCCGGACGAAAAAATCAATGAGATCTCCGGAGAGAGAATAAAAAAAGATCTGCTCCAACGGCCGGGTGCCTGTTTTGGATGTCCCATAGCCTGTCAGCGGCATACCTCTATAGACGGGAAAACAGGAGAGGGTCCTGAATATGAGACCTTGGTCATGTTAGGCCCTCAATGCGGGATCTATGACTTAAAATCGATCACCAAAGCCAATTATTTGTGCAATGAACTGGGGCTCGACACCATAAGCATGGGGGGGACCACTGCCTGTGTGATGGAACTCTTTGAAAAGGGCCTTATAAACAAACAGGATGCAGACGGCATCCCCTTTTCCTTTGGCCGTTCGGAGATCCTTGAAGAAACGGTCCGGCGGACAGCTTTCAGAGAAGGAATAGGCGATAGAATATCGGAAGGCTCCTACAGATTCGCCGAACATTTCCATAACCCCTCCTCTTCTATGAGTGTGAAAAAAATGGAAATGCCTGCCTATGACCCGAGGTCCTCCTTTACCCAGGCTCTGGGCTATATGACATCTCCGACCGGAGCCTGCCATCTCAGAGGAGGGTATGCTGTTTCTCTGGCATTTTTCGGAGGCGCCAAAGAGATACCGAGATTCAGCCTCCTCCAATCTCCCATAGCCATAAGAAACATGCAGAATCTGGGGATCATTCAGGATTCCTTGGGAATATGCCGTTTCACGGGATTTGCTTTCACCACAGAACCCTGGTCCCGGATGCTGAGCGGAGTCACAGGATACACATACTCTTCAGGCGAATTCAGCCAAATGGCGGCAAGGGTCGCGGCTCTGGAACGAGTGTTCAATCTCAGAGCCGGATTGACATATTCAGACGACTCCCTTCCTCCGCGGTTCAGCTCCGAACCCATAACTGTTCAAGGCCAGAAAACAACGCTTTCAAACGAAGCCCAAAGCAAAATGAGAGAAGACTATTATAAAGCCCGGGACTGGAGTGTCCCGGAAGGCATTCCTTCCAAAAAAATCTTAGAATCTATAGAATTGGAAGAGATATAAAAATGGCATCTGATAAATGGAAAGCGGATGAAGCATTGGTCCGTTTGTTTCAATCCGTAGGCCGCGTCCTTCTGGACAAGGATCTAGAGGACAGCCACAGCGGGAATATATCCACACTCTGGAAAGACGCCGAAGGCAGGGAAAAAATCGTGATCACAGCCGCAGGCTCCCAAAAAGGCGATCTGGAACCGAGTCAGATCTGCTTTCTTTCTCCTTCAGAAACAGACTACGGTTACTATAAAGCCTCATCGGAAACAGACATCCATGCCAAAATTCTTTCCACACCCGGAGTAAGGGCTGTTATCCATGCGCACACCAAGGAACTCACCATCATGACTTTTGATGAAGAAGAAAAGCCCAACAATCCCTCTCCTTTTATTCCCATTGACTCCCTGGGATTCTATCATTTCAACGGCCGTATCCCAGTCGATTGGGTGGAAGTTCCCTGTGGATCGCCTGAGATGACAAGGATCATTCCGGAAAGACTGGCGCAGCATAAAATCACGGTCCTTCAGGGACATGGAACATTTTCCAAGGGAAGCTCGGTCAAAGAAGCCCTCTTTCATGTGTGCCTCGCCAACAATTCAGGCTATATCGCACGGCTGACCCATAAACTGGATATTGACATCCATGATTTAAGGGAAAAAATAACCCGATCTCCATCCCGTTTCTTTCCTTATCCTCCGAACAGCTACGATCACTATAAGGGACAGGGAGAAAAAATAGAGGGTGAAGAGGAGATCACAGAAGAGTTCAAGAAGACCGCAGCAAGGATATTCAGATCCAACATTTCTCCCTTCCATACAGGGTCCATGTCCCTTCGCGGGGTGGACAAGATACTTTACGCGCCCAAAGCCTCCATGCCCCGGGAAATCGGAGGCCCGATCATGGAGCTTCCTCTGTCCTTAAAGAGCATAGAAAAGGACAGGGAACTGACCATCCACAAACAAATATACGAACAAACCGATTTTCAAACCGTCATCCACTGCTTTATTCCCGAAACAGAAGCGGTCTCCTACTTTATCCCCCCGGGAAGGGAAAAACCCATCGATCGCGTTGTCCCTATTGATGCTGAAGGGAGCTTTTTCTATCTTGTTATTCCCATTCTTCCACCGGATTTTAAACCGGAAACCTTTATCCGGCTCTTACATGATTACAAAATAGTGATCATCAGAGGAGGCGGTGTCTGGAGCGTGGGAGAACAGTCTTTATCCGAAGCTCTCCATCATCCCTCTTCACTCAGGGATATCTGCCTCTACATCCTCGGAGCTTATGAAAGAGGACTGGATATCTCAAAACTCCAGCCAGAAAAAGCCAAAAAATGGTAATTTTATGGGGACGGGCCCGGCTATTTCCTTTATTCCCATATAATTACGACACTTTTCCACAGTTTGCTTCCCTGAAGACATCGATTTTTTGGCCCCAAAATCGTCAATCCAGCTCGTCATAAATACATCTGTCCCAAAATAGGGACGACCACAAAAAGTCCTATCAGGGGCAAAACTTTGGCATGAGTTTTGCAAATTCGACAGTAGAGAGAGGAGGGGTTATGAAAAAATCATGTATAACTTTGGGACTGGGAATCATCATCATTTTCCTCTTTCCCACAAGCTCATTTTGTATGGGAGGCAATAATTTTCTTAAAGAGATAAGCATCAAACTCAAAGGCGGTTATCAATATCTGCACATAGGGGATTTGAATACATATATGAGCTATCTAAATAAATTCTACAAAAATTATTCTGATGATTGGCGTGTTTATACAATCAATGGGCTGGAAGAATTCCATCATGGTTCAAATTCAGGAGTTGAAGTATCATTCACGTTCACTTCTCATTTAAGAGGGATTATCGGTATAGAATACACTCATTTAAAAAGTGAAAGCTCAGTCAAATTCCCGGAACAAAATACTACGCAGGTTTGGAAACATAAGATAGACTCTTTCCCCATTACATTCAGCATTGGATATTTTTTCCCGTTAAGTAAAAGGAGCTCTTTCTATTTGAGGGCTGGGATCGGGTATTACTTTACCAGGATAAATAAATACTATAACAGCCAAAAGATCAATGCCTGGGATTACTATTGGGAAGAAAATATGCGCTCTTCTGACTTTGGAGTGAACGGTGGATTTGGTTTTGAATACAGCCTAAGCAAGAACATATACCTTTCTCTTGAGTGTTTAGGGACCTATGCGAAAATTAATAAATTCAAAGGTAACTATTCAGGTATAGGACCAGAAGGATATTATTACGAAGATGAAGGTATTTTTTACTCCTGGGAAGAGCTATTACAAAATTGGGGTTATATAAATCCCCATATTACCCTGGGAAAGCCCGAATCAGCCTGGTATAGAAGAAATATCCGGGAATTTGTTCTGGATCTAAGCGGTGTTTCTCTAATATTGGGACTCAGGGTGAGGTTGTCCTAATGAAAATGAGACATTCAAATATCAAACCGTTTTTTTATAAGGCCCCGGCAATGAAATTATTAACCGGAAAATGGATCCTTATCATGGATTTGTCTTTTTTTGATGTCTAATATATCATAACTTCATGTGAGTCATAATCTTCTTGCCAGTTGCGCCGGAGATGAAATTTATCCGCGGAAGAGGACGGACATTCAATTTTTCGGTCAGCCGGTACACCAAGGAGTTCCTATGAAAAGAACGGCCATATGGATTTTTTGTTTAATTATTTTTCTGGGATTTATGCCACCGGAAACCCCGGCAGAAGAGAATCCCTCGATTTTGACACTGGAAAGAATTTATTCTTCGGATGAATTTTCTGACAATCGTTTCGGCCCGGCCCGCTGGCTGGAACATAAATCCGGTTATACCACCCTCGAAAAATCAAAAACACTTGATAAAGGGCGTGATATTATTTGGTACGAGCCGGAAAGCGGAGAGAGGAAAATCCTGGTCCCGGCTGAAGACCTGGTTCCCTCCGGAGCAGCAACCCCGCTGGAAATCGATAATTATCATTGGTCGGAAGATGGAACAAAGCTGTTGATATACACAAATTCTCAGCGGGTTTGGCGGCAAAATACACGCGGTGACTATTGGGTTCTGGACTTGAATTCAGGATCGCTGCATCAACTTGGCGGGGATGCGGAACCAGCTACCCTCATGTTCGCCAAATTTTCTCCGGATGGGAAAAAAGCCGGGTATGTGCATCATAACAATATTTTTGTAGAAGATCTTGAGGACCACCATATCATCCAATTGACTTGGGATGGATCGGAAACCATAATCAACGGGACGTTCGACTGGGTTTATGAAGAAGAGTTTTCCTTACGCGACGGATTCCGCTGGAGCCCGGACAGCCGCAGGATTGCATACTGGCAGCTGGATACGGGGGGCGTTAAAGAATTCACCTTGGTGAATTATACCGACGGGCTTTATCCCGAACTGAAGACATTTAAATATCCAAAAGTTGGAACCACAAATTCAGCCTGCCGGGCTGGTATTGTGGATGCGGAAGGAGACCCGACCCTTTGGCTGAAAGTCCCTGGGGATCCTCGAAATAATTACATAGCCCGCATGGAATGGGCGGCTGATTCCAAGGAGGTTGTGCTGCAGCATCTCAATCGCCTTCAGAACACATTGGAATTGATGCTGGGGAACACCGAAACAGGAGCAGTCCGCACAATTTTAACCGAAACGGATGAAGCCTGGGTGGAAGTGGTCAATGACCTCAACTGGCTGAATGAAGGGAAAAAATTCACCTGGATGAGCGAGCGCGACGGCTGGAATCATATGTACGCTGCGTCAAAAGACAGCGGGAATATGAAGCTGATTACACGCGGGGACTATGATGTCATCAGTATCTCCGGATTGGATATGGACCGCGGCTGGGTTTATTTCATCGCCTCTCCGGACAATCCCACTCAGAGATATCTTTACCGTTGCCGCCTGGAAGGCAAGAGGAAGGCGGAGAGAATCACTCCCGAGAATATGGGCGGGTCCCATTCCTACCAGATTTCACCGCATGCCGACTGGGCGATCCATACCTATTCCTCTTTCGGGGTTCCGCCGGTCATTGATCTGGTCAGACTGCCGTCGCATAAAACCATCAGAATCCTGGAATCAAACCTGGAACTGCATGCCAAAGTCGAAGCTTTGGCAAGAGCTCCGGTTGAATTTTTCCGGGTGAATATTGGAGAGGTCGAATTGGATGCCTACTGCATGAAACCGCCGAACTTTAATCCCGGCAAAGCATATCCGCTTCTATTTTATGTATATGGCGAACCGGCCGGTTCAACGGTAAGAGACAGCTGGGGCGGATCGAATTATCTCTGGCACACAATGCTTAATCAGCGGGGGTATTTGGTTATGAGCGTGGATAACCGTGGAACCAAGGTCCCGCGGGGCCGGGCCTGGCGGAAAAGCATTTACCGGCAGATTGGCATTCTGGCCTCAAAGGATCAGGCCGCCGCATGCCGGGCCATAATTGAAAACAGGCCTTATGTCGATTCCAGCCGGATCGGAATATGGGGATGGAGCGGAGGCGGTTCCATGAGTTTAAATATGATCTTCCGTTATCCGGAACTCTATAGTACAGCTATGGCCATCGCCACTGTCAGCAACCAGCGTTTCTATGATACGATCTATCAGGAGCGGTATATGGGCCTTCCCCAGGACAACATCGAAGGATTCAAACAGGGCTCACCCATTACGCATGCCCACAAATTGGAAGGCAATTTACTGGTTGTGCATGGCACCGGGGATGATAATTGCCATTATCAGAGCGCAGAAGCACTGATCAATGAATTGATCCGCCATAATAAGATGTTCTCTTTTATGGCTTATCCCAACCGGTCCCATGGAATCTATGAAGGGGAAAATACACGCAGGCATTTGTTTGAAACCTTAACCAGGTTTCTTATGCACAGCATGTCACCGGATTGATCATGTACAAAACTCTTTCTCAACGGCGATTTTGACCAAGGCAGCCGGGGAAACGCTGTTGAAATAATCTTGCGGCTGAAGAAAGGATTGCTTGTTGACCGGTCCGCTATCTTATATGCATGATGGGTGATGAAGGGTGAAGAGCCAGCAGCTTATTGGCTTTCCAAATATTCGACCGCTTCCTGAGGATGGGCTGAGGTCATATCCGCACCGATCCTTCTGGCAAAGTCCGCAGTGACCGGAGCTCCCCCCACCAAGACCTTCACTTCAGGAAATTCGGATTTTATGGTTTTAACGGCCTCTTCCATATGGACCATGGTGGTTGTGAGCAAAGCACTCATCCCGACCGCCACCGGTTTGTTCTCTCTTACCGCTTCCACAAAATCCTGGGAAGTCACATCCACCCCGCAGTCGATCACTTCCCATCCGCTGCCTTCCAGAAACATGGCCACGATCTTCTTGCCTATATCGTGCAGGTCCCCGGAAACCGTTCCCATAACAACCTTTCCCTTATGCCTGACATCCCCGGAAATAAAATAGGGTTTGAGATGCTCCATAGCCGCGTTCATGGCTTTAGCCGCCACCAGAACATCGGGAAGATAGATCTCATTTCTTTTGAATTTCTCCCCCACTCTCTGCATTCCTGATATAAGACCGGAAGTCAGTATCTCCCCAGGCCGGATATTCCGGTCAAGGGCCTGCCTTGTCAGCTCATCCGCACCGTCCTGGCCTTTGAGTTCGGGAGGGTATCTGGATTCAGCATTGACTTTGCCTCTTTCCACACACAAGGCTATTTTCGCTACGATATCATCCATTCTTCAGCTTTGAACCGGATTCAAAAAGATGTCCTTGCCACTCCCACATTCCCCTGCTCATCCACAACCTTAACCGTGATCATATCATCAAAATCCCTGGGAAGATCTACGGAAAAATCGAATGTCTCCTGAGTGGAGTCGCACATCCCGTCTTTGGGAAAAATGATTTTCCAGCCAAAAGGCCTTATGAAATAGCGCACTTTTTCTATTCTTGAGTAAGAATCCTGAACCATGAACTGGACTTTCAATTTGCTTCCGGAACGGACCGCCTGGAAATTTTGGATGACAGGAATTGAATTGTCTATGACCAGAGACCTGCTTGTCTTTTCATGTACCAAATATTTATCCGAAGGATTGGATGGAATATCTGAAGAAGTCACTTTGATAACATACTCTCCGTCCGGAAGTGATAATGTGTCAAAAGCAAAGACGTTTTCCGTCCAATTCTCCCCCAGAAGACGCCATTCCGTTTCCTCGGTCCTTTTGATATGTATGGAGTAGGCCAGTTTATCATTATTTTCATCTGCTGCTTCCCAGACAACAGTCTGGTATCCCTTTCTCTGGGCTTTTTTTGCACCCGCAAATGATTTCGACTCATCCTTCTCTTCCATGGAATCAGAAGTCAATCCCCATATCTTTTCTTCTCCGCTGGGAGGTTCGAGAAAGACCGTATTCGGAGGGAGGAGGCTTATTTCTTTGACCTCCGGGGCCTTATTATGCTGGAGATAAAAAAGGAGGATTTTCTGAACCAACGGAGAAAAATTTCCCGAGTTGCTCTTGAACAATATCTTGAACTGGAGATAACGCGCATCGGGATTCAAGACTTGCTCCCCGTTCTCTTTTTTGTAAGGAGGAGACCAGTTGCTCCATGTTGCGGAAGGCTGTTTTGAATTCCCGCTTCGGGTCTGGAGTTGGATGACCGTTCCTGACGGAACACTGCCTCTCCATTCTATATTCCCCCAGGAAGACATCAACCGCGCATCATAAACACTGCTTGTGTATTCCCCGTCATATCTTTGTTCAGGATGAATTATGGTTGCTTCTGAAGGATTATTGGAAAGCGTGTATATATCGTTTTTGACGGGATGGAGGAGGAAAACCTGTTCGGAATCTTTTTGAAACAGAAGTGAGATCTTTTCATCTTTGCCTAACGTATAAAGCCGGCCTCTTCTGCCCGTCCCAAAAACGATCCTTTTTCTCGCATCATCCCAGCATACAGAATAAATCATATCTTTATCAGACTTCCAAACCTGTTTGGCTTTTCCGTCTTCCTCTATTTTATAAAGAGCTGAGGGATGGTCTCCGTCTGAGGTGGAAATCCGACTGGAGCCTTCACTTGATGCGCGGACAGTCAACGATACATCCGTTTCTTCGCCCGATGAGACCGATGGTAATTGGCTATCTTCAAATACCTTCACACTCCCCCCGGCTCCTGCATAAATACGACCATCATCATCAAGTGCGACCGCTCTTATCTCTTCATAAGGAGACTCAAACAGCACTGACGTCTTTTTCTCTTTTGAAATTTTGTAGAGCAGTCCGGCCCCTCCGCTTCCTGCAATAAAACTTTCATCAGAAATCCATTCCATACAGAGGATATGGTTTTCTTCAGAGTCAAAAATCTTCAATCCTTCTCCATTCGGAGTGATCTGATATATCCCCCCGTCTTCTCCCACCGCAGCCAGTATGGAGCCTTCCGGAGTAAACATCAAATCCCAGATATATTTCTCATGAGGATTGAAAAATTCTTCTCCGTCACCTTTTCCTTTTATTTTATAGACCTTTCCGTTGGGTGAAGTCCCGGCATAGAGGCTTCCATCAGGCCCTAAAGCGAGACAAGTAACATCCATTTCCGGTGCTTTGAAATACAACTCCGGTGCCATCCCTGTCCCGATACGATACACGGCTCCTTTATGGCCTGTTCCTATATATATGATATTCTCCGAAGTGACAACCAGGGACAGAAAAAACTCCTCAGGAGGAGAAGTAAGTCCCTCTTCTGTAGGGGAAAGAGTCAGTTTTCCATCTGAAGAAACCGATATACCCTTAAATTTCCCCCTAATAAAATCATCAAATGACTCTAAGGTCCATTTCTGCGGGGTTACAGAATAGGCTGTTTGCCCTATAAATATCAAAACAAGAAACATCATAAACAGCTTTTTTTTCATACTCATTCTCTCTCTCTCTTAATTTAATAAGAAATCATTTAATCCTTATGGGGATCATAGCCGCTCCCCTGAAGACAAACGGCACTTTGAGCTGAAAAACACTCACGGTCGATTTGCTGATCTCAGTAGGAATAGAGGTCGCAACACGGGAAGAAGAAAACATTGTCTTCATGCTTGGAGGAAGATTCGGAAGTTCTTCACCCTTTAAAAACAGTCCTGGCTTATCTGCAAGTATCTTTATATAGATACGGTTGTTTTTCCTTTGATTGCCCAGAACCCTGATCAATTGATAGAGACTACGAGGCATAAAAGCCTGAGTCTGATAGAGACTTCTCTCAAGCTGTCCCATTGAAGACGTATCTCCCACAAAAAGATAAAAAGTGGAACCTGAGGGAAGGTTAGGTGCCAGAAAGCCACCATCCCTTAAAACACTATCTCCCCTGAAATTGCGGGAATAAATCTTAACCTGGATAGCTTCTCCGGGAGAAACATCATATTTATCAAGCCAAACCTTTTCAAGATAAGAAATATTTATTTCCTCTGATGTATCCAGTTTCAAATCGATTTTATGAATCCCAAGGTCCTCAAACTCGTTATTGGTCAAATAATAGGTTATGGCGGCCACCAAAGTCGAAGCATTCGTAATCGAAGAGTCAAAATTCCCTGAGAAAAGGTCTTCCATATGAATACTCATACCGTTCTCAAGGAAAATATCTCCGTCTAATTCTAATGTCATATCTCCTATGGACCTTTCCTCAGCAGACATTAAGCTGGTCACAGCTATATTCAACAAAGAAGCGGTCAATATTTTATTTTCGACGATGTTCAAATGAATATCCTTTGTTTTTTCGCCGGAACGAAACAGTTCTATATTGACAGGAACAAGGTCCGGCATCCTGCCTACTTCCCCGTAGACTCCGGAAGAGCGGTCCTGAATGAAATTTCCAATAATTTTCCCCGTTGCTGTTAATTTCATGGAGGTTGAAAGACTGGGAACCACAGTGATAACATTGGCTTCGGTCATGGCATAACTAACCGGCCCCAGATTATAGAGGGGATGCCCGAATGCCAGAACATTTTCCCCATCCACATAAGTGGTTGTGCCGGTTGCCGCTACACTCAAATCCCCGGATATCAACTGTACGCCTATGGGATCTCCCGCCTTTAAACCAGCTCCCGAAAAATTTTGCATTCCTTCTTTCCTCTCCACATACCCTATCTGTACGGGGCTGAACCCAACATTGGAAAAAAAAGACTTTGACTTCTCAAAAGCCATGTTTGTAAAGCCGCTGAACACAAGCGGGATTTTCATGGCCTCAAGGCTTTTCCCCTCATATAAAGCATGAGGATTTAATACATACTGTTTCCGGAATACCTCGGAAAGCTCTTCCAGGGACAGATGTTTCTTTATGGGGATCGGAGGAGAATAGCGGGATGGGGTCTTCGCGGAATTTCTAATCTCCAACATCTCTTCAATCGGAGTTATGCCTGCAATGGCTTCCGTAGAAAAAGGAAAGCTGTAGGCAACAGCGCCAAGCAATTTTCCCTGCACATACACAGGACTGCCGCTCATACCCTGTATCACTCCGGTTTTTTCAAGATTACTTCCGGTCAACCGGGCTAAAATTATATTTCTCTTTGCACCAACACTCGGATCGTTTTCCAGGACACCTAAAATCTCAACATTAAATTCTTCTATGGTCTTGCCTTTGAGTGCGGTTTTTCCTATCCCTGTCATTCCTTCCCTTACTTGATCTACGGGGAAAAAAGAAGACTGTCCGTTTACGCCGGAAGAGGTAAATGCATAGAAGACCAAAATTATTAAAACGACTCTTACAGATATTTCTCTCATTCTATCTCCTGTGTCATTTAACCTGACCTATTCATCATCCAGGTTATCTCTTTTTATCATAAGTATTAAACAAAAAACACGTCTCTTTCGTTACGCAACATCATATGACCTTAAGCTTTTTCCCACATTCTTCAAACAGGGTTAAGACCTTATCAAGCTCTTCTTCAGTATGTGTGGCTGAATAACTTGTTCTGATAAGTGAATTTCCTATTGGAACAGCAGGGAAAATGACAGGATTTGTGAAGACTCCTTCTTCTCTTAACATCTTCCAGAGGATGAAAGCCTTCTCATCGTCGCCGATCATGACCGGAATCACAGCACTCTGAGTCGGGCCTGTTTCATATCCCATGGACTGAAATCCGGTTTTCATCTTTTTTGTTATCTCCCAGAGTCTTTCCCTTCGTTCCGGTTCATTTTCAATGATATCAAGTGTGGCCAAGACTGTTGCAACCGAGGCTGGCGTTATGGAGGCACTGAATATAAGTGACCGGGCAAAGTGTTTTATATAAGAGATAACCTTTTTTTCTCCTGCCACAAACCCACCTAAAGAGGCAAAGGATTTACTGAATGTCCCCATAACCAGGTCCACATCCCCTTCAACACCAAAGTGTTCAGAAGTCCCTCTCCCGTGTTCACCCATTACGCCGATCCCGTGGGCATCATCCACCATGACCTTGGCATCATATTTTTTCGCTGTTTTGACAATTCCCGGGAGGTCAGCCAAGTCTCCTTCCATACTGAAGACTCCATCCACAACAATCAATTTACCGATATCTTTATCCAGGCAAGACAGAGCTCTCTCCAGATCCTCCATATCATTGTGTTTGAATTTATGGACTTTTCCATGCGAAAGGCGGCAGGCATCGATGATACTGGCATGAACCATCTCATCTGATAGAATAGCTTCATCTTCCTGCACTATGGTTGAAATGATCCCCTGATTAGTCTGAAATCCGGTGCTGAAAGCCAGTGCGGCTTCCTTTTTCATGAATCGAGCCAACCTTTTTTCCAATTCAACATGCATGTCAAGAGTGCCGTTCAAGAACCTTGAACCACAAGTGGCAACTCCGTATCTGTCCACAGCTTCTTTGGCAGCTTCCATCACACGAGGATGATCTATGAGTCCCAGATAATTGTTTGAACCCACCATGATCACATCTTTTCCGTTGATCATCACTCTGTTTCCTTTGACTTCCTGGATGGGTGTGAAATAGGGATACAATCCCATTTTCTGGGCCTCTTCAGCTCTCTTAAACTGATAACACTTATCAAATAAGCTCACGACCACCTCCCGCTAATTAATGATAAGACTTAAATCAAACAACATTGACCTGACAAGTCATTTTCCTTACAATTTCTATCATGAAAATCTTTATTACCGGTGGTACTGGCTTTATCGGAAGCCATCTTGTCGATTTCCTGTCAGAACTCAAAAACACTCAAGTTTATGCTCTTACCCGCAATCCCACTCATCTGAAATGGCTAAAAGGGCATAACATTACCCTCGTTGAAGGGGATCTGTTTTCTCTGCCTTCTCTGCCTTCAGGATTAGACTATGTATTCCATATCGCCGGTCTTAGCAAATCCATAAAAACTCAGAGGTATTATACAGTAAACCAGGAGGGAACAGCAAGCCTTTTTCATAAGCTGGCTTCCGCAAATACAAACCTTAAGAAGGTCATATATTTAAGCAGCCTGGCTGCAGCAGGGCCCTGTTGTAATGGAAAAATAGCCACAGAAAACATGAACCCCTCTTGTGTGACCCCTTACGGGAAAAGCAAACAATTAGGAGAAAAAGAATCCCTGAAATACAAGAAGAAATTTCCGGTCATCATAGTAAGGGTAGGGCCTGTATTCGGCCCAAGGGACAAAGATTTTCTTCCCTATTTTAAATTGATAAATAAAGGAATATTCCCTTCTCTGGATTCCAAAGCCGGTCTTATGAGTCTTTGCTACGTCAAAGACTTAGTCAGGGCTTTGTATTTATGCATGACGAAAGAGCTGAAAAGCGGAGAAATATTCCATATTGCCGATCCCCATCCATACAGCTGGGACGATTTAGGAACAACTATCGCCACGGCTCTAGGGAAAAAACCACTAAAAATAAATCCTCCTTATTTACTCATTC
Organism: uncultured Eubacteriales bacterium; assembly: GCA_964611275.1. Classification (GTDB taxonomy): domain Bacteria; phylum Acidobacteriota; class Aminicenantia; order Aminicenantales; family Aminicenantaceae; genus WJMT01. The sequence continues at coordinate 827 of CAZSZS010000089.1, read as the reverse complement.
GCACTGTGACCGCACTCTCAGAGCTCGGCGCAAAGATAAGTAAAAACCCCACCATATTGAACAAGGACAAGCTCATAGAAATGAATCAGGAAGGATGGATAACCGATACCTCAAAAGCAAAGAAAGAGCTCGGATTCGAAACACAGTATTCTTTAGAACAAGCCGTTAAAGAAACCGTTCATTGGTACAAAGAACAGCACTGGCTGTGATGATCGATCTGTTTATCTTATAGACGTGTAAAAAGTGGCGGAAAATTCCTCTTTATCTTTAAGACACCACCCTTCCTCCAAAGAACAGGCAAAATATTTGACTTTTCCCCTGAGAATATGATTGCCTCTTTCAGCTTCGGGCTTGACAGTAAAGGGGACCAATACCGGAATTGAAAAGTCCAGATATTCCTTCCCCTCCTGCTCTCTGACTTTGATATTAAGATCAGAAGCCGTAAAAAAATCTTTGGAAAAAGCCAAGGTGTCTGACGGGTCGATTTCAATGATAAAGGATGGTTGGGAACTAATGAATATTCCTTCTTTTACACTGAACTTCAGCTCAACATTCCCTTCCTGTCCTCTTGACAGCCTTTTCGGTTTAATGTTCGCATTGATCTCCAGCAAATCATATTTCTCAGCAGTAAGGAAAGATAGGACCAAACAAACCATTGTTATGATAAGCGTGGCTTTTTTCATTTTTCTTTTCATAGTAAACCCGAATGATGAACGAGTCAAGGTTGCTGTTATCATGATGAAATTCAGTTGTCATTTTTGTAAAAAGCATGTATATCCTTGAAAGCAAAACAAAAAAATGAACATCGCCATTTTTTTATGAATAGT
>CAZSZS010000088.1:0-6077 GCA_964611275.1 uncultured Eubacteriales bacterium | reverse complement strand
AGTGTTGATAAAAAGGAAGAAGCTATGGTTTTAAGCTCTTTGAGCGAGAGGTTGCTGTCGTCAAGCTGGCCGTCGAGGATATAATTATTGAATATTTCATTAATGAGTCTTTTGAGATTGTCCTGTGTCGGTTTTTCCAGGCTTCTGGAAGCTGCTTCGACCGAGTCAGCCAGCATGACCAGCGCGGCCTCTTTTGATTTGGGTTTGGGGCCTGCGTATCTGTAGCTTTCCTCTCCCACTTTGTACATCTCAGGGTCATATTCTTCTTTGGCTTTTTCATAAAAATATCTCATTAAAGAATCCCCGTGATGCTGGGCAATGATCTCTTTTATTTTTTTGGGGAGCTTCAGCTGATTGGCTTTTTCAACCCCTTCTTTAACGTGGTTTATAATGACCAGGCTGCTCATGCTGGGCTTAAGGTCTTCGTGCCTATTGCTTTTTCTGGTCCTGTTTTCAATAAAGTATTCGGGTCGTTTGATCTTCCCGATATCATGGTACATGGCGCCGGCCTTGACAAGAAGCGGGTTTATTTTTATTTCCTCAGCCGCTTTTTCCGAAAGAGAGGCTACGATAAGGGAATGGTGATAAGAACCGGGAGCTTCCATAGCCATTTTTCTGAAAATAGGAAGATCGGAATTCGTCAGTTCATTGAGCTTTGATTGGGTCAGGATGCCGAATGTGTTCTCAAAAAGCGGGATGAACACAAAGGCGAAAGCGCCGCTCATAGTTCCTCCCATGATTCCCATTATGATCTCGCTGGAAAATACACTGACAGGCCCTATGGCTTCTCTCAGAAGATGGAATATAATGATGGTCATCAAATTTATCGGAGCGACCAGAAAGACACCTGCTTTGAAAGCGGATATCATAGACCTTCCGTAGTGTTTGGTCCCGAATACAGCAGCCACGCCCCCTACTATTGTGAACAGCATGAGATAAAAATTGGCTTTGAAAAGCTGCCCCACGATGATACCGTTCAGCAGAGTGAAAATCACTCCCATATGGATTCCCAATAGGTAGGTGAAAAGGATGCTCCCCAATTGAAAGGGGAGGGCATAGTTAAGGCTCTGGGAATTTTCCAGCATAGAGATATTGGAATTCTGGCTGATAAGCTGGACCAGGAATATTGAAAATTTATAGAGGACAAGACAGAGAAGAGCTAACACACCTGTCATGATATATTTATTAAGGGATCCTTCCTTGTTTTTTCTGGAGGAGAAATAGGACTTGAGAGCAAGAAAAAGGATTCCGAAAAGAATAAATGAGCCGAGAAAATTGGTGAGCCAGCTGGGCTTGTTGCTGAGATTCTGGTTTATGATCTCTATTTGTTTGATGATATCTTGTTTGGCTTCGTCGCCTCTGCGGAGAAGCACTTTTCCTTTTTTTATGGTATAGAATACGGTCTCTACATTTGATCGGGCGTTTACTCTCCGGAGTTCTGTTTCGATGGGATTATAGGTGATGTTTTCTCTGATAAACAAATTTGAGAGAGATTTCAGAAGAGATTTTCTCCTGTTTGAGATATCCATTCCGGATATTTCCTCAGATAATGCTTTTTTGCATTCATCTGTCTCCAGTATATCCGTTGTTTGTGCGGTTTTTTCCTGACCCGTGCTTGTGATAAGAGTGAATCCCCTTTCCTGTTCATTATGGGAAAATAGATTTCTTGAGGTGATGATACCCATGTTTGAATATTTTCTGATAAGGGTGATGAGGTTTTCTTCAAGTTGAGAAGTGAATCCTTCCTGAACCAAAGATCCTATGGTGCCCGAAGAGATATCCATTCCGTATTTCTCAGTGTACTCTTTTCTAAGGTTTTCTATCCGGGCGGACGTAGCCCCTTTTTGGATCATATCTCTTCCCGAGTTAAAAAGGTCCCGGATCTTTTCTTCTGTATTGAGGATCACATTTTCATCCAGCGTAAAGACGTGCAGAACAGCATCGGCAGCTTCTTGTTTGCGGTTTTCGGTCGCTTCCCTGTCTTCTATGGTCATATCTGAAGGAGCCACTACGTTTGAGGATGCGATTTCTCCTACCTCTAAAGTGGGAAGGGAATGGGAAGGGATATATGAGGTCAGTATGGATAGAGAAATAGTGAAGATGACAAAATAAAAATAGGGACTTTTGATAATTTTTTTTATGGATCCGACTTCTTTTTCTGCTTTTGCAGTGACGTGATTGTTTTTTTTCTTTTTTAGAGGGGGAGTGTCCTTATTGAAGAAATTGAATTTTTTTATTTTAAAGGTATCCATGTTTATTTTCCGTTTTCAGCTTTTTTGTAAGCTCTGATTATTTTTTGAACCAGGGGATGTCTCACCACATCTTTTTCGTTAAACCGGATAAATGAGATTTCTTTTATGTTTGAAAGAATTTTCATAGCATGGAGGACACCTGATTTTTTTGGCTGAGGAAGATCGATTTGTGTGATATCTGCCGTGACGACAAGCTTGGAACCAAAGCCTGTTCTTGTTAACAGCATTTTCATCTGCTCTTTGGTTGTGTTTTGAGCTTCATCCATAATGATGAAAGCACTGTTTAAGGTCCGTCCTCTCATATAAGCAAGGGGAGCGATCTCTATAATGTCTTTTTCCATTAGATTATTGGCCTGTTCATAAAGAATGAGATCAAAGAGAGCATCATAAAGGGGACGAAGATAAGGATTTATTTTCTGCTGGAGGTCCCCCGGAAGAAAACCAAGTTTTTCTCCGGCTTCGACTGCGGGCCGCGTCAGGATGATGCGGTTGACCATTTTATTCTGAAGGAAAGAAAGTGCAAGAGCCATGGCCAGGTAGGTCTTTCCGGTCCCGGCAGGACCGATGCCGAACACCAGGTCGCTTTTTTTTATGGACTGGATGTATTTCTGCTGGTTTAAAGACTTGGGAGTCACGGATTTTCTGGATAATATAAGAGGCTCAGCCGGAAAGAATTTATCCAGCCCCTTGGAGCTGTCTTCCTCCAAAAGGTCCAAAGCTATACTGAAATCTTCTTTTCTCAGGGGCCGTCCCTGTTCTTCATATTTTTTTAACTGGTCGAAATAATATTTTGTGAACTCAATCTTTTCTTCAGGCCCTTCAATCAATATGGATTTGCCGCGGACTGAGAGCAGTACTCCCAGTCTTTTCTCAAGTCTCTTTAAGTTTTTATCCAGTACCCCTGAAAAGGCACTATTATCAATAAAAGGGTTTTCGATTTTTTCCATTTTAAAAGTGTATTAAATATAAAGGTGGGATTTGTTTGTCATTTAAATAATCCAGGTTAAATACATAATAAACATGATATTGGGTTCTTTGTCAAGCCATCCGCTTCCCGGCGTATTCATGAAAACCAGCCTGTCATCACAAGACGGGCGGAGCGGTGCCGTGCGCGCATTCAAGGGACACACGGCAGGATAAGACAAATTTACCTTGCAGGAAACGTGTATATAAACTAATATAGTAGTCGCTATGGGATTAAAAAAAGACACAAATTATATTGTTTCCGGAGTGGAACGTTCAGGCACATCCATGATCATGCAGATTTTGCATGCAGGAGGAGTCCCGGTTGCTTTTGATTCCAGTTCCAGACCTGCTGATGAGAACAATCCTAAGGGATATTTTGAACTTGAAGGAGGCAAGGTCATTAACAAACTGATGGACGGCACATTGCCGTTGGAAAGGTATCTGGGAATGTTTATAAAGATAACCTCCTTCGGGATGCGCTTTCTTCCCAAAGGAAAATATAAGGTTATCTATACCCAGCGCAATATTGATGAAGTGCTGGCTTCTATGGAAAGGATGACAAAGAAAAAGGATGAGAACAGAGCTGAGACCAGGGAGAGCTTTCTTAAACTGGACATGCTGGTGAGGGATGCCCTAACCAAAAGGGACGATATTGAAGTACTTTTCGTCAATTACAACCAGATAATAAAAAATCCCAAAGAAAACATAGAAAAGATCAGTCATTTTATAGAAGAGGAAAAAGCAGATCTTGATAATATGATCGAAAGCGTGGATCGAAGACTTTATAGAAACAGAGAAACCAATGATTGATCCCGATTATTCACAGATGGTTTTTTTTAGATGATTTGGGATCATAAAAGTGGAGGGAAATATGGCTAAAAACAGGAGAAAAGTATCAATCCCGGTTTCTACGTTTAAACAAATAAAAAAGCTGGCCGAAAAAGAAAAAGCGGGCTCAGTTGAAGAGTACATCGTAAAACTACTTGAGGAAAAAATTCTAGAAGGCCAGGATAAAAGCCATGATTTCAGTAAAGATGATGAAGAAAAAGTAAAGGAGCGGCTCAAAGCTCTTGGATATATGGATTGAATCAGAATCTATTTGATTGTGCCCGGGAATCGGGGGATTGATAGTCCGTCCCAGAACAGACAGATAAGGAGCTAAGACATGAAGATAGGTGTCATCGGAACAGGATACGTCGGATTGGTTACAGCGGTCGGACTTGCTGACTTGGGGCATGATGTCACAGGGACTGATAAGGTCACGGAAAAAATTGAAAAAGCATCAAGAGGCATAGTCCCGATTTACGAGCCGGGCCTCGGAGACTTGTTGAGGAAAAACCTCAAGAATGGAAACCTGTGCTTTAATTCAGACCTTGAAGAAACCATTAGATCTTCTGATGTGCTTTTTGTATGTGTCAATACACCCCAGAGGAAAGACGGAAGTGCGGATATGACGTTCGTAGAGGGTGTGTCACGTTGTATTGCTGAAAATCTCAATGGATATAAACTGATCGTTGAAAAAAGTACCGTTCCTGTCAGGACGTCTTCCTGGATCAAACGCACCATTACGCTTTATAAGGCCGGTGAATGTTCCTTTGATGTGGCCTCAAATCCTGAATTTCTAAGAGAAGGTTCTGCTGTATTGGATTTTCTTAACCCTGACCGTATTGTCATAGGAGTGGAGTCTGATAAAGCGAGGGATATTCTTTTAAAAATCTATGAGAAATATGAGGACAGGATCTACATCACCAATATCGATACAGCCGAACTTATCAAGCATGCATCTAATTCTTTTCTTGCCATGAAGATATCTTATATCAACTTGATTTCCGACCTCTGCGAAAAAACAGAGGCGGATGTGGAGTTTGTTGCTAAAGGAATGGGTTTGGATTCTCGGATCGGGAAGCAGTTTCTCAAAGCCGGGTTGGGATACGGCGGGTCATGTTTCCCTAAAGATGTTCGGGCCCTGGTTAAAATGGGAGAGGACCTGGGTATTGATATGAAGCTGCTGAAGGAGGTCGACAGGATAAACACGGCGAGAACAGACATGTTCATAAAGAAAGTAAAGAACGCTTTGTGGATACTGAAGAACAAGAAACTGGCTGTTCTCGGACTGGCCTTTAAGCCCCGGACAGATGATATTCGAAACGCCCCGAGTATCCATATCATTGAACGGCTTCTGGAAGAAGAAGCACAGCTTTCTCTCTATGACCCTGAGGCCGTGACAAACATCAAGGCGCTTTTCCCTGAGGACAGGACGGGGATCCATTATGCTGCGTCATCTTATCAAGCGTTGGAAGGTGCAAATGCAGCCCTCTTTGTGACCGAATGGGAAGAGTTTAAAGACCTGGACCTGAAAAAGGCCAAAAAACTAATGGAGAATCCCATAATCATTGATGGCCGGAATATCTTTGAGCCCGGGGACGTGAGAAAGCTGGGATTTGAGTACTATTCCATCGGCAGAAAATAATCTTATTCATTCATAAAATCAGCCTGCACATTCATATTCCTTTAACTTTCATCTGGCAAGCTGGTTCTTCAGCCCGCTGATTTTCCCCCGCGAGTAAAATCAGCTTATTCCTCAGCTCGCTCTCCTCTGCGAGGAACCGTGCCCGCTCGCCTCCGGATGACTTCAGAACCAGCTAGCCTGCCTGAAAGTCTGGAAAGTGCGTGATATTATTATCTTATATGATAAACGTAATCTTTATGAAATTCAGGTGTGACTGAAGCGACATTGAAGATTTAGCCTTCGGATAAGGCTTTTCGAGGGCATCCGGCGAAGCCGGGCGCTGAGTATGTTTGACCCACGGACGGGGGGAGTTACGCAAGCGCCGAGAAAAACGAAGAAGAATGGCGTTA
>CAZSZS010000087.1:0-9955 GCA_964611275.1 uncultured Eubacteriales bacterium | reverse complement strand
CAGGACTTCACCATCCTTAACTGTCTGGAAGCGGTCTTCTGGAATCAAAAGCAGATCAGCAAGCATTCCCTTTGCCTTCTCAGTGCAGATGACCTTGGCTTTTGGGAAACGCTCCAGAACCGCAGGGATCGCACCAGAGTGGTCCTGCTCTGCATGGTGGGAGATGATGTAGTCTAATTTTGGGACCTTTTCCAGCTGCGCCATCAGTATGTGGCTTTTGGGCGGATCAACCGTGTCAATCAAAACCGTATTTTCAGAACCTTTAATGAGATAAGCGTTATAGCTCGTCCCATCAGGCAAAGGGATCAGGGAATCGAACAGCCTGCGGTCCCAGTCCACAGCACCCATCCAGTGGATATCTTTCTTAATCTTTCTTGATCTCATCCTACCTCCTTTATTTTTGACTTCAGTCTAATTTCCTACTATTTTAGCTAGGTTTAAGTATACTAGAGTATTCCTATTTGTCAAGTAGGATTTATTTTGCAGTGATAATAAGACAAGTGAATTTTGAATGGGCTAGGCAGCCATTTTGATATTAGCTCGTCAGAAGGCAATTTTTCATAATCTTATTTAATGTAGTTTTTTATCTGATTGACTTTTCTCTTGTGAATTGATATTTTTCTTTTGAACTCATCAAAGGGAAGGCAATGGGAATAAAATGCCCTAAATGCGGGGCGGAGAATCCTGAAACAGCCACTTTTTGTGCGGACTGCGGCACAAAGCTTCTCCTCCAAAAAGAGATTGATGTTACAAAAACCGCAGAAACACCCAAACAAGAGCTCACCACTGGTTCCTTTTTTGCCAACCGCTACCAGATCATCGAAGAACTGGGCAAAGGCGGAATGGGCAAAGTCTATAAAACTTATGACACCAAAATCAAAGAAAAGATCGCTTTAAAACTCATCAGGCCAGCGATAGCGTCTGATAAAAAGACTTTAGAACGGTTCGCTAATGAATTGAAGATCGCCAGAAAAATTATCCATAAAAATGTCGGACGTATGTATGACATCAATGAAGAAAACGGAACGCACTACATCACCATGGAGTATGTTTCCGGTCAGGACCTCAGAGGATTCATCAGACAATCAGGACAGATGGGAGTTGGAACGGCCATATCCATTATCAAACAAGTCTGCGAAGGGCTATCAGAGGCTCACAAAACAGGGGTAACCCATAGAGACCTCAAACCCAGCAATATCATGGTTGATAAAGAGGGCAAAGTCCGTATTATGGATTTTGGGATCGCCCGATCGAGTACGGCGAAAGGCTTAACTGGAGAAGGAATCATCATAGGCACTCCCGAGTACATGTCCCCAGAACAAGCCGAGGCAAAAGAGATCGATCAACGATCAGACATCTATTCTCTCGGTGTCATCTTGTATGAGATGGCAACGGGGAGGGTTCCATTCGAAGGTGATACTCCTTTAAGCATTGCGATGAAACATAAAGGTGAAATCCCGAAAGATCCCAAAGCGTCGAATCCTGAGATTCAAGAAGGCCTTAATAACCTTATCCTCAAATGCTTGGAGAAAGATAAGGAAAAAAGATATCAGTCAGCAGAGGACCTATACGATAGTTTAAGCCATTTGGAAAAAGGCATTCCCACCACAGAAAGAGCTGTCCCTAAAAGAAAGCCTCTCACTTCAAGAGAAATAACCGTCACCTTTGGATTGAAAAAGCTCCTCATCCCTACTTTAATTGTTATCACTATTGTGGTCTTCGCCATAATTGCATGGCGTCTCCTTCCACGGAGGGAAGCAGCTCTTACCCCAAAAATAGATAACTCTATAGCTGTTATCAGCTTTGAAAACCAGACGGGCGACAGATCTTATGACTATTTACAAAAAGTGATCCCCAATCTCCTCATCACCAACCTTGAGAATACAGATCTTTTCTATGTTGTAACGTGGGAGCGAATGCATGATCTTCTTGGGCAAATAGGGAAAAAAGATGTGGATATCATCGATAGAGACTTAGGTTTTGAGCTCTGTCGCAGGGAAGGCGTTGAGTCCATTGTACTGGGGTTCTTCACCAAAGTTGGTGACGTATTTGCAACAGATGTCAAAGTCTTGGATGTCGAGACCAAAAAAATCATGAAGAGTACCAGTATAAAGGGAGAAGGAGTGGAAAGCATTCTAAGAATACAGATTGACGAATTGAGCAGGGAGATTTCTAGAGGTGTCGGGATACCTGAAAAGGAAATAAAGGCATCTCTGGCATGGATCAAAGATGTGGCGACCGATTCGATGGAGGCTTACAGATATTATATGGAGGGGGTAGAATATTACAGGAGATACTATCATGATGAAGCGCGGAAATCTTTGGAAAGAGCTGTCGAGCTTGACCCGGAGTTTGCGCAGGCCTATCTTTTCCTTGCTTGGGCGAATGGTTGGCTTGCGGATTATGGAGCGAGAAATAGTGCCATAGAAAAAGCCAAAGCTTTGTCGAAAAAAACAACCGAAAAAGTAAGGCTCTATATAGAGGCAAACTATGCCCGAGACATAATGAGGGATCAGGAACAACGCTTCACCATCCTCCAAAAAATGACCATAAAGTTTCCTAAAGAAAAAAGGGCTCGTTTCTCTTTGGGAGAATATTACTGGGATAATAATGTTTTTAACAAAGCCATAGAAGAGTTTCATAAAGCGCTTGAACTGGATCCCGATTTTAACGAAGTCCATAATAGGCTCGGCTATGCATACGGAGAAATGGGAAATTATGAGAAATCGATAGAGCATATGAAAAAATATGTCTCTCTTAATCCGGGAGATCCTAATCCTCTCGATTCTCTGGCTGACATCTATTTTTTTATGGGAAGGCTGGATGAGGCGATCGCCAAATACAAAGAAGCCCTGGAAGCTAAAGCTGATTTTTTATCATCCTCAATGAAAATCGGATATATGTATGCCTTAAAAGAAGAGCATCCTGAGGCAATACCCTGGATGGATCGACAAATTGTCATGTCTTCTTCTCCAGGAATAAAAAGACGAGGGAACCTTTTTAAAGGATTTTATTGCTGCTTGTTGGGGAGTTTTAAGGAATGTAATTCTTATCTTCATGAAGCCGAAAGATTATCACAACCAGGCGATGTTTGGGGCCTGCCGTTTATAAACTTGGTGAAGGCATTTATCTATTATGACCGGGAAGATCTTGAGCAGAGCCGCAGGCATAATGAAGCCTGGCTTGAAGATTTTGTTAAAGCTAGGCCCGATAGAAAATTCTACTATGAAGGAGTCCATAATTTCTTATTGGGGCTTTTGGAATTAAATACCGGGCATATGGATTCAGTAGAAAATATATTAGAAGAGATGAAATCAGACTTTGAAAAGATCCACCCATACCACAAAGAATCGGTGTCATTCTATATTCATTTTTTAACTGCAGAGCTGTTGCTCCAACAAGGATTTCCTGAAAAAGCTATTGAAATATTCGAGGAACAAGAACCTCTAAAACCCCCTTTACCCGAAGCTACCGATCATCTGCTTTTATACAATCTGCCCATAATGAAGGACATTTTACCCCGGGCTTATGATCAGAAAGGAGATGTGGATGGAGCTATTGCTGAATACGAGCGGTTGATCACCTTTGATCCGGAGAATAGAAGCAGACAGCTTGTACACCCCGGGTATCATTACAGGCTCGCCATCCTTTATGAGAAGAAAGGCTGGGGAGGCAAAGCCATCGAGCAATACGAGAAATTCCTCGACCTCTGGAAAGACGCTGACCCTGGCCTCCCTGAAGTGGAGGATGCGAAGGAGAGGCTGGCTGGGTTGAAGAGTTCTTAGTCAGCTAATCTGGTTGACTTTTCTCTTTTGAATTGATATTTTTCTTTTGTACTCATCAAAGGGAAAGCAATGGTAATTAAATGCCCTCAATGCGGGGCGGAAAATCCGGACAATACGGCTTTCTGCGGCAAATGCGGCGCTAAGCTTATCTCATCCAAAGATGTATCCGTCACTGAAACTATAGAAACACCCAAAAAAGAGCTCACCACTGGCTCCACTTTTGCCAACCGCTACCAGATCATCGAGGAACTTGGAAAGGGCGGCATGGGACGGGTCTATAGAGTGTTCGATAAAGAGCTGAATGAGGAAGTGGCCTTCAAACTCATCAAGCCAGAGATCGCCAATGACAAAAACACCATTGAGCGCTTCAAAAATGAGCTTAAAATAGCCCGGAAGATAAGCCACCGCCATATAGGCCGCATGTACGAGCTTATGGAAGATAAAGGCACCTATTACATAACCATGGAGTATGTGCCAGGACAGGATTTAAGAGGCCTGATAAGACAGACCTGTCAATTGACGACTGGAAAAGCCATTGCCATTGCCAAGGAGATTTGCGAGGGATTGACTGAAGCCCACCAACAGGGAATCATCCATCGAGACCTGAAACCTTCTAATATCATTATAGATAAAGAAGGCAATACCCGGATAATGGATTTTGGGATTGCCCGCTCCCTCAAAACAAAAGGCATAACAGGCGCCGGTGCCATGATCGGGACACCTGAATACATGAGCCCCGAACAGGTGGAAGGAAAAGAAGTGGACCCGCGCTCAGATATCTATTCCCTAGGCATCATCATGTATGAGATGCTCACAGGGCAAGTGCCGTTCGAAGGGGATACCCCTTTTTCAATAGGGATAAAACACAAGTCAGAAATTCCCAAAGACCCCAGGGAGTTGAATTCACAGATACCCGAAGACCTCAGTCAGGTAATCCTAAAATGTCTGGAAAAAGATCCGAAGAAAAGATATCAGAGTGCCCAAGAGCTGCATTCAGAACTAGAGAAAATCGAAAAAGGCATCCCAACCACAGATAAAATCATCCCAAAAAAAAAGCCCCTCACATCCAAAGAAATAACCGTCACTCTAGGTGTGAAGAAGCTGTTTGTTCCTGCTTTGGTTCTTTTACTCATAATTACAGCAGGACTCATTATTTGGAGTCCTTGGAAAAAGCCGGAATCCGTTTCAAGCCCGTCAAAAAAAGCCTCCATAGCTATCCTGCCTTTTGTGGACATGAGCGTAGAAAAGGACCAGGGATATTTGTGTGATGGTCTTGCCGATGAACTCATCAACCGGCTGGCCAAAATTAAAGGAATAAGAGTCCCGGCAAGAACATCGTCTTTTTTTTTCCGGGGGAAAGAGGTCGATATTCAAGAGATAGGAACCAAGCTCCATGTGAGCACTATCTTGGAAGGCAGCTTACAAAAAGCCAACAGCCAACTGCGCGTCAGAGTCCGCTTAATCAATGTATCTGATAGTCAGCCACTATGGTCAGAATCCTATGCTCGGGATGAAAAAGATATCTTTGTCCTTCAAGATGAGATATCTCTTTCTATTGTGAATAATCTGAGAATAAGTCTTTTAGGAGAAGAAAAATCTGAGGTTTTGAAACATTATACTGAGAATATTGAAGTGTATAATCTATATTTGAGGGGCCGTTATTTCTGGAATAAGAGGACTGGAGAGGATTTGGAAAAAGCCATCCAGTACTTTGAAAAAGCAGTCAAATTGGATCCCGGCTATGCCATGGCGTATGTAGGGTTGGCGGAAACGTACAGTATCCTTCCTTGGTACCGTAATGTAAATCCGGAAGAGTGCCTTAAAAAAGCTAACACGGAAGCACAAAAAGCGCTTGAAATAGACAATTCATTAGGAGAAGCACACCTTACACTAGCCCAAGTCACACAAGATTCTCTAAAATTTCAAGAGGCTGAAAAAAAATATAAACGAGCCCTAGAGCTTAATCCAGGACACGCCACAACTCATCACTGGTATGGAATATATTTAATGGATTTAGGCCGTTTTGATGAAGCTATTCATGAGTATAAACGAGCCCTTGAATTAGACCCCCTCTCTCTTGTCATAAACAGGAATTATGGAGAGCTTCTTTGCTATGCCGGACAGTATGACAAGGCAATAAATCAATTGAAAAAGACACTCGAAATGGACCCAAGCTTCAGTGAGATACATATCTGGCTCGGAGTCAGTTATTTAAAGAAGTCACTGTATGCAGAGGCATTAGAAGAATTCCAAAAAGAGTTAGCATTAAATAGAGTTTTCAATCCACAGGCTGAAACTTATCTTGGGATTACCTACTCTCTCATGGACCAAACAGATAGGACAAGAGAGATATGCGATGATTTATTAGAGAAGTCAAAAAAAGAATATATTCCTCAATATTATATCGCACTGCTTTATTTTTCACTCGGAGAAAACGACCAAGGTTTTGAATGGCTTGAAAAAGCATATGAAAATAATGATATGAGATTGATTTCTCTAAAGGTGGATCCATTGATGGATGGTATACGTTCGGATCCAAGGTATAGGTCGCTTCTTGGAAAAATAGGATTGAGCTAAAATTTAAGGAAAAGTCATGACCATTAAATGCCCTAAATGCGGAGCAGAGAATCCGGACAATACGGCTTTCTGCGGGAAATGCGGTACTCCTCTCCATTCCTCAGAAAAAGCTGAATTCACAGAAACCTTAGAAACACCCAAAGAAGATCTGACACGAGGAGCCCTCTTTGCAGGCAGATATGAAATTATTGAAGAACTGGGCAAAGGCGGGATGGGAAGAGTCTATCGAGTTGAAGACACAAAACTGGAACAAGAGGTCGCCCTCAAGCTCATAAAGCCAGAGGTGGCGAAAGACAAAAAAACTATCGAAAGATTCAGGAACGAACTCAAGCTTGCTCGAAATATCCGCCATAAAAATGTTTGCGGGATGTTTGACCTGGGGGAGACAAAAGGAGCCCATTTCATCACCATGGAATACGTAGATGGCGAAGACCTGAAGAGCATGATCCGTATGATAGGAAAACTAAGCACAGGAAAAGCGATTTCTATTGCCAAACAGGTCTGTGAAGGACTCGCCGAAGCTCATGATTTGGGGGTTGTGCATAGGGACTTGAAGCCCAGCAATATTATGATCGATAAATTCGGAAACGCAAAGATAATGGATTTTGGAATCGCCCGTTCGCTCAAAACAAAGGGGATTACCGGAACGGGCGTTATGATCGGAACGCCTGAGTACATGAGTCCGGAACAGGTGGAAGCCAAAGACATAGATCAACGCTCGGACATCTACTCTCTAGGTGTCATCCTATATGAAATGCTGACAGGAAGACCTCCTTTCGAAGCAGACACGCCTTTTGCCCTGGGGGTGAAACACAAAAGCGAAGTCCCCAAAAATCCGACGGAACTCAATCCCCAGATTCCAGATGATCTCAGCAAAGCCATTCTCAAGTGTCTGGAAAAGGGGAAAAACAGCCGGTATCAAAGCGCCACTGATGTGCGATCCGAGTTGGAAAGGATCGAGCAAGACCTTCCAACAACCGATAGAGTTGTGCCTAAAAAAAAGCCTCTCACTTCCCGTGAAATAACCGTTCGGTTCAGCACGAAAAAATTATTAGTTCCGGCTTTGTCTGTCCTTTGTCTCGTTCTTATAGCGCTGATGATCTGGAATCCATGGACAAAAAAAGCTCCCACATCAAAAACAGTCAGGCGTTTTACAATTAACCTTAACAAAGACCAAAGCCTGGGTGGGACCAATTACGGAAATAACCTTGCGATCTCGCCGGATGGAAGAAATCTGATCTATCAAGCTACGGTTAACAATGTCACTCAGCTCTATCTCCGTCCTATAGATCAATTTGAATCATCTCCACTCCCCGAAACAGAAAATGCAGAAGAGCCTTTCTTTTCTCCTGACGGCCATTGGGTCGGCTTTTTTCAGGACGGCATGCTGAAGAAACTAAGAATCGGCAGTGCGTCTCCTGTGACCCTATGCAAAGGGACACCTCAACCTTACGGTGCTACCTGGGGAATGAATGGATCCATAATATTCGGTGGGACAACACCCGGACTTAACAAAGTCACAGACACCGGAGGTACTCCTCAAGAGATAACCACACCCAATCCGGAAAATAACGAGAGTCAGCATCGATTTCCGCAGTTTCTTCCGGGAGGAAAGAACGTGCTTTTCCAAATACATTATGCTGGAGATAATAATTACACGCGTATTGCGGTTCTTTCACTTAAGACATTCAAATGGAGAATAATCCTTGAAGAAGAAAGCCTTTATCCTTCATATTCCCCCTCAGGCCACATTGTCTTTACACAATCAGGAATATTAATGGCTGTTCCTTTTGATTTAAAGCGTCTGGACATATCAGGCAATCCTATTGCTGTTTTAGAGAATGTATGGAGACCGCGGGACAAACCGGTTAATCTTTGCTTCTCTCAAGAGGGAACATTGGCTTATGTTTCCCGGATTTCAGAAGAGACAGAAAATCAGTTGGTTTGGGTAGATTTTGAAGGGCAACCCACGCCACCAAAGCAAGAACTACGCTCATATGATCAACCCAAAATATCTCCAGATGGCAAAAACATAGCAATGCAAAAGGATGACTTACTTTATGTCTATGATCTTGAAAGAAAAACAATAACCCAGCTGACCTTTAAAAGTGATACAAGTTATCCTGTTTGGAGTCCTGACGGCCAAATGCTGGCATTTAACTCCGATTGGAGAGGTGAAGGTGGAGATAAAACAATGCACTTCCTTTCAATGGATGGAAGTAAAGAAGTAGATGACGTGTATCATAGTGAATTGCCGATATACCCATGTTCCTGGTCATCTGATGGTCTATGGATCGCTTTTTATGAAATAAACCCGAACACTCAGAGAGATATCTGGGTTCTCTCTTTTAAGGATCGAACAGCAAAGCCAATTATAGCCACTCAGTATAACGAAAGAACGCCCATGTTTTCTCCTGACGGACGATTCCTTGCTTATGTTTCCAATGACACGGGGAGAGATGAAATCTATGTCCAGCCATTTCCAACCACTGGAGAAAAATGGCAGGTATCCCGCAAGGGAGGGAGAGAGCCTTTTTGGGATCCAAGCCGAAGCAAACTTTACTACAGAGTCGGAAATAAAATGATGTCAGTTGAAATTGAGAGCGGGCCCACTTTTAATTGGGGAGAGGAACAAATAGTCTTTGAAGGAAATTTTTACTCTCATCTCAATTATACCACTTACTCTATGACGCCGGATGGAGACCGGTTCATGATGGAAAAACCCAGAGGAGAGTTGGTTGTGAAACAGATAAATATGGTGCTCGACTGGTTCGAGGAGCTGAAACGGCTCGCTCCAGCAAAAAAATAGAAACGCCTCTTTAATATTCTTCGATATCGTTTTTACGCTCGAATTCCTTAATCTCTTCTTTCAGTTTTCGCCCCATTTCTTTAGCTGAGTCTTCCTGCAGGGTACCCATCAGAGCTTTCAGCCCGCTTTTTACCTTTTTTATTTTCCTTACAGCATCGTTCACATCGGTAGTGGTGTCCAACCCTGTTTCAGCTGTGATACGTAATGCCCGGAGAAAATCGCTTGCGGCCTGGTCAAATTCTTTACCTAGGGCCTTCACTGATTTTTCCTCCTCTGAAAGAGAAGTTAAATATGAATAGGCTAAAAAACCGATAACCGCGATCAGCAAAATAGCGATGACTGCTCTCATTTTATCCCCCTTTCTAAAATATGAGTAAGCCGAAAAATAAACTGAGAATGCGCACAAATGAATTATATGGGAATTGATTATGATAGGCAATACTCAATCTTTTTTCACCCTTTTGCAACGAATTAAAAGGGAGGGAGTTCAAGTTAATGAAATAAATGCTAAAAAAACAGCATTTATTGTTGACAAGCAGGAAAAAAGGTGCTATATTTTTAGCATGCTAAAATATTAGCATTAAAAAAACAGACATCTTAGCAGGAGGTGAACATGAAAGGGCAGAAAAACTTAAGCCGTAGGGAGCGGCAAATCATGGACATCATCTATGAGATGAATGAGGCCACAGTCGCTCAAGTCCTGGAGATGATTCCCGATCCTCCCAGCTATTCGTCCATAAGAGCTCTGCTTCGTGTTCTTGAGGAAAAGGGACACCTTATTCAC
>CAZSZS010000086.1:0-12500 GCA_964611275.1 uncultured Eubacteriales bacterium | reverse complement strand
ATTATATCAAAGTCAACACTTTTTGTTTCGTTCATTGAATGAAATCCTTAAAGAGAACACAGGATGCGATTACGGAAAAGTCCGGAACAATCACCACTGGCTTTTCTTCTTAAAACAAGTATGGTATATATCAGATATGGCAAACAGGACTCCCTTTAGTAATACCAAAGCTGCGCTCGGCTGCAGCATTTTTGCTATCCTTGGCGTAGCAGTCCTGGGCTTTGTGCTTTCTTTCTTTACTGAAAACAAGGAACTTGCCGCCTCGGTCCGCTCACGATGCTTCCTTGGCCTGGTCATAGGAATCGTGATGATTGCCGTATGGAAGATAGTATCGGTTCATTTAGAATAAGCAAAGAGCATAACCATGTTTGTTTCCTTTAACCACCTTATTGTTATCGCCGTTCTTATTATCGGAATACTCTGGTGCAAAGAGATATTTGCACGACTGCCGAACGATATAAAAAAATTCAAAACCAAAAAGGAAACAGCGACCCGTTTTGTCATTGTCTTCTTCTGGGTGATAACGGCCGGTTTTATCCTCTTTGCTGTCTTTTTTATCTGGGGACTTGTGTATCGTATTTTACATCCAATGGGATAGTACCTGATGATAGAACAATGCCAGACATAGATCAAACCGCTTCCAGAGAATATGATGTGATCGTCGTAGGAGCCGGTCCGGCCGGATGCAGTGCGGCTTATTTCAGTGCGCTCCAAGGACTGAATGTTCTTCTCCTTGACAAGGCCCGGTTTCCGAGAGATAAGGTTTGCGGCGACAGCATCAGCCCCAGATCTCTTAAAATCCTGGAGAAAATGGGCTTTTTGGAAAAAATAGAAAAAGGGGATTTCTTCAGAAACAAGGGCATTATCCTGTCCTCTCCTGATTTCAGTGTCATGAAAGGGGATATACCTAAAGCGAAAGGACAGCTTGATTACGGGTATGTGATTCCAAGAAAAATATTTGACAATATGCTTCTTTTGCATGTTAAGGATACCTCAGTCACCGTCATGGAAGGAATGGAAATCACGAGTTTGCTCTTTGAGGGAAAGAGAGTTGCCGGAGTAAAAAGCAGCGATGGATCAGAAATGAAATGTAAAATTGTAGTGGGAGCAGACGGAGTCTATTCCAGGGTTGCGAAAAACGCCGGGATCTACACAACCGATCCGGATCATGAAACCATAGTAGCCAGAGCCTATTTTAGAGGCGTTGACAATTTAGAAGATTATAATGAGATCCACGCTGATTCGAAATTTCTTCCGGGATACGGATGGCTGTTTCCGATCAATTCGAGCTGTGCCAATGTAGGAGTTGGAATCATCAAAACATATCTTTATAAAAAAGAGGAAAACTTAAAAAGCCTTTTTGAATATTTTATTTCTGAGAATCCCCTCGTCAAAAAGAAGCTGGCAAATGCAAAAATGATAGGCAAATTAAAAGCCTGGCCTGAGAGGTTCGGGTCCATGGCCAAAAATTCCTATTCAAATGGAGTTCTGCTCGTCGGTGATGCAGCCGGTTTTGTGGATTCAGGAAGCGGGGAGGGTATCTACCAGGCATTAAGGTCCGGTGAGCTTGCCGCTGAAGTGATCCATACTGCCTGTTCTAAAGGAGATTTCTCCAAGAATACCCTGAAAGAATACCAACGAAAATGGAAAAAAGACTTTAATGCGGATTTCAAGTATGGAAGGATCAATTTAAAAAACTCGGTAAAAAACCCTTTTCTCCTCAATTCTCTCATCAAGAAAGCTTCGAGAAATGAAAGCATTGCTGAGATAGTAACAGGCACATTCTGTGGGGTTTATTCGAAGAATAAATTATACACACCCCGTCATATCATAAAATATCTTTTTTCTTGATTTAATAGAGTGAAGATCATCAAAAAAAACAAATTTTCTGTAAATGAGGCTATCCAAATGAAATCAAACACAAAAATCAGAGGGCTGACTTTATGCTTTTTCTTTATCCTGGCCTTATCTGTTCTGTTCTTCTCAGGTTGTACAAATAAGATTACCCAGGATTCCCTGATCAGGGAAATGGCTGACAGAAAGCATCTGACCTATTTCCCTGAAACCCCTTACACATTAAAACAATTCAGCAGTTACAACCGGGAATCAGTGGGACCGGATAAAGAGGGCTGGTATGCGAACGGAGATATGTCCTATTTTTTAAGAGAGGAGGAAAATGAGGGCCGGCGTGAATTTGTTATGTTTGACACAGACGGACCCGGCGCTATTGTGCGCTGGTGGATGACTTTTTACAAAGCCCAGGACGGAGTCATCCGCCTGTATCTGGACCATGAACCAGAACCGGTCATACAAGGCCACCCTTACGAGGTCTTGAGCAGAGGCACGCTGGCACCCCCTCCTTTCAGCGTGGCTGTCCCTGACGAGGCCCCGGAAGAGGAGAGGGGGAACAATCTGTATGTCCCCATACCCTTTGCTGAACACTGTAAAATAACCTATGAAAACGACATCTTGGAGCTTAAGGACGGGCACCTCTGGCCGGATGTTTTTTATAATATCTGCTACCGCGAATACAAGCCCGGAACCAGGGTCGAATCCTTTTCAAAAAAAGCCCTGACACACACACAGCAAACCTTTGAAAAGACAAAAAAATCCCTTGAGGATTTCCAGCCCCCCGCCTCTTATGAAAAAGAACTCGCAAGAGACATCGCTCCCGGTGAGTTCTCCACTCTGCAGTTTACCGAAAAAGGGAAGGCTGTCAACCATCTGGTCCTTGAAATCTCATCTTCAGACCTCCAGCAGGCGTTGCGTTCAACCGTATTATCAGCTTCCTTTGACGGCATTCATACGGTCTGGGCACCTGTGGGAGAGTTCTTTGGAACCGGTTATAAAAGGCTTGACCATGAAACGTGGATGAACAGAACCACTAAAGAGGGGCTCATGGAATCTTTCTGGATAATGCCCTTTCAGGAGACATGCTCCCTGGACTTTCACAACTACGGGGACGAGACCGTAAAGATCAAAGTCACTGCCGGACTCTGCAGCTATCAATGGAAACCGGAGAGCCTATATTTCAGTGCGAGCTGGCATGAGTATCACCATATCAAAACAAGAAGCGAGCGCGGCGATTTCTTTGACCTAAATTATGTTGATATCAAAGGAAAAGGGATCTATGCCGGTGATCAGATCACGCTTTTCAACATGGCAGATACCTGGTGGGGTGAAGGAGACGAAAAAATCTTTGTGGACGGGGAATCCTTTCCCTCGAGCTTCGGGACTGGAAGTGAAGACTACTATGGATATGCTTTCGGGCATCCGGAGCCTTTTTCCCATCCCTTCATCTCACAGCCCACAGGCTCAGGGAATTTTAATCCGGGTTTAACCGTTAATATGCGGCTCCGTTCCCTGGACGCGATCCCGTTCACATCGTCCATAAGCAGCCATATCGAACTGTGGCACTGGCGCGCAACATGCATCGATTATGCCATGACGGCCTTCTATTACACACAGGCCTCCTGCTCGGTGAATATCAAACCTGACAAAGAAAGTGTGCGGCTTCCTGTGACAAAATCAGAGGACGACTTTTACAGCGGCAAAGCCGGGGGCACCTGCCTTACCATTGAACAAATAAAGAGAAAAGAGAAAACAATCAAAGTGGCCATGGCCCAGATTTTTTGTCTGGACGGAGACCGTTCAGGCAATTTCGTCCGGATCGAAAATGCGGTTAAGGAAGCCAAGGAAAAAGGAGCGGAGATCGTTGCATTTCCCGAGACTTCTGTTTTGGGCTGGGTCAATCCCGATGCTCACGAACGGGCCTTTCCCATTCCCGGACCTGACTCGGACCGGCTCTGTGACCTGGCAGAAAAACACAACGTCCTCATAAGCATCGGGATGGCAGAGATAGAAAACGAAAAACTCTTTGATACCCATATCTTGATCGATGATAAAGGAAATATCCTGGCAAAACACCGGAAAATCAATGTCCTCACCGAATTGATGTCGCCTCCCTATACCAAAGGCCGCCAGATACAGGCCATAGATACCAGGCTGGGAAAAATCGGCCTGATGATCTGTGCGGACACTTTCAAGGATGAACTCCTTTTGAAGATGAAAGAGCAGACTCCTGATTTTGTCCTCGTTCCTTACGGATGGGCGGCTGAAGAAGAATCCTGGCCGGACCATGGAAAGGAGCTGCACAAGGTCGTCCGTCATGCTGCTGAACTCATAGGGTGCCCGGTCATCGGAACCGATCTGGTCGGAGAAATAACACACGGCCCATGGAGGGGATTGACGTACGGCGGGCAGAGCATCGCAGTCAACCAGAGAGCGGAAATCCTTGCCCGCTGCAGGGACCGGGACAGAGAAATAGCTGTTTTTGAAATCAAATAGGATGGAAAAGATGCGTCGGAAAGTATAGCTGCAATTTTATCTTTTTTCCAACTTAACTCTTAACCAGTTTTTTTATTACCCAGTAAATAGTGATTAACAACAAACATGGCGCCTATTAAAAAGGGTATTCCAATCATGATGAGGATGGGATACCCAATCCCTCCGTGACCGGCAATAATAAGATAAGTCGTAAATCCAACGATGCACAACATTAAAAGCATACCGCCTATATGTTCCCGTTTCCAGGCAATGATCAGAATAATAATCATTGCAAATACAGGTATGTTACCCATTAAAAGTGCTGTAAGGATATTCCAAAAGCCCTTTTCAAACTGAAATGCCTCTATCGAAAACAGCGCCCAGAAAAGAATCACTAAGATCAGTAAAATGCGTAAGATCCACGTAAGGTATCGGCTGCCTTTGTTAGTTGATTTTTTCATGATAACCTCCTTCATAACTATTGTTGTCCTGCCTTCCTGCGTGCCACTTTGGATGCTCCAATGGAGCCTGCCAATGCACCCACACAGCAAGAGAACAAAATACCAATGCCCTGGGTAAGGATCACTTCACGTGTTTCGATTAATACCATTTGAATATAAACTGCGAAAGGTACGGCATCCAGTGCGAGCATGATGGTCCAGTCTTTGGGAAACGCATGAGGATTTCCTCGTGATAGAAAGAACTGGCAGATGAAAAAGTATGCGGTCATAAATATGAATGTCGAAGGCAACCCCACATTTTCGCCGTAGTGGTGCAATAATGTTTCTCCGATAGCCATAAACAGGAAGAAACTGAATACTCCCAAAAAAAACGCAATCAAAGCTTTTTGCATTTTTTGCCTCCATTGATGGCTTTTTTAAAATTTCCAGAACTCATCTATTCGTACATCGAATCAATTATGTGATTATATTTTTGATTAACAACCTGACGTTTCACTTTCATAGACGGTGTTAATTCTCCGGTTTCAACAGAGAAATCATTGGGAAGGACCTGGAAATATTTGATTGTTTCGTACCTGGCCAGATTCATATTCACTTCGTCAACATATTCCTGGATTTTGCTGAGAATGACTCCACTCTGAGAAGCTTCCTTAGGGGTCAAGATATCGATTCTGAGTTGTTTGCAAAGATTTGGCAGACTATCAGCGTCGAGTGTGAACAAACACGTGAGGTATTTTCTTCTATCCCCGACAACGACGGCCTGAGAAATACCAGGATAGCACTTCAAAAGGACTTCTGTGTTCTGAGGGGTGACGTTTTTTCCTCCTAAAGTAACAATAATGTCTTTTTTTCTATCAGTAATATGGATATACCCCTCCTCATCAAAATAGCCAACATCACCCGTGTAAAGCCACCCATCCTTTAATGCCTCCTCAGATGACGCTTCATTTTTCCAATATCTAGAAAAAAGATTATCACCTCTCGTAACAATCTCCCCGTCCTCAGCGATAGCAACCTCACATCCAGGGATGGGAGGACCAACAGCACCTGGAATGATTTTTCCTGTGATAGTTGAGCTGCATACAGCTGTACATTCTGTTTGTCCAAAAAGTTCAATGATATCCATTCCCATAGCACCAAAAAACTTGGACACTCTAGTAGCGAGTGGTGCAGCGCCGCTGCCAAAAAAGTTTACCCGGTCCAATCCTAATCTTTGTTTTAGCTTGCTAAAGACAAGCTTATGAGCAGCATTCCATTTTTTCCTGATAATAAAGGGTAGATCCTGACCGCTGTTCCTATACTTTCTGGCTGTTTCTCCTGCCTTCAATGCCCAATTGAACAGCAAACGCTTGACGAACGGCATTTGTTCAATCGTTTCCAAAATCGTTGAGCGTGCCCTCTCATAAAGCAGGGGGACCGAGAAGAAAATAGTCGGACGGATTTCTGTCATATCATCCATGAGTGTTTCAATACTCTGTGCGAAAGATACCTTGATAGCACCGGCAATTGCACAACAAATATTCTGGACTTGTTCCGCAATATGAGAGAGAGGAAGGAATGAGACTGTCTTACCATCATATACATAATCATAAAGTGTCAATAAGCTGGCAGCCTCAAAAACAAGATTTTTCTGTGTTAAAACAACTCCCTTTGGAGGGCCGGTAGTTCCTGAAGTATAGATAATTCCCCCCGGGGAATCAGATGTCAGCTTATAAATGCTCTCCTCTAGAAAACCTGGGTATCTGTCACTATGCTTAGATCCCAGTGTGATAAGCTCCATAAACTTCATTACTTCATCAGGTGGTTCACCAAACATTAAGATGGTTTTATGGAGATTATCCAATTCATTTCTCCAGCTATCAGTTTTGGATAGCTGCCTATGATCCTGAACGAAGAGGAGCTTGGCTTCGCAGTGTTGGACAATGTATTTTGCTTGATTTGATGTGCTGTTCGGGTAAATAGGAACCAAGTCAGCTCCCAAGCTCTGAACAGCTAAGCTAATAAACATCCATTCAGGACAATTTGTCGACAGCAGACACACTTTATCTAGAGGATTGACTCCTAATTCAATGAGTCCTCCTGAAACTTTTTTGACATTTCTTAAATAGTCACTCCAGGTATGGTCTTTCCATTTGCCGTTTCTTTTATACCGAAGAGCAACGCGGTTTGAGCCGTGTTTTGTTTCCTGTTTTAATAAAATTTCTGGGATTGTCTTTCCAGGCACATGTAGATCTTTTAAAGGAATTCCTCTGTGAATCGAAGTGAATTCTTTTTGCTTAATTTCAGTCACTTTATTTTTCCTTTGAACATCCTAAAAAAGATTCCTGCCTATTCGCCTCCACCGGATACCACCCTCAGGATCAAAAGAAAAATAGACCAGCTTGGCCCTAGCCACAATGTCATTGAGCGGAATAGGGCCCCAATGGCGTGAATCAAGACTGTTATCCCGGTTGTCACCGAGGACAAAGCAGTATCCTTCCGAAACTGTAATGGTCAGGTCCTTTCTTTCACTCCCTTTAATATAAGAGACCGCATAAGTTCCTGAATCCCCTTCCTCATATACAGTTATGGTTTTCTTTTCAGTATTTTCACCCTGGCTATTCTCTAAATCCGTCCCCTCTTTATTCGATATTTTTTGTCCGTTCACATAAAGGTCCATCCCTTTTATTTCGATTTTATCTCCGGGAAGGCCGATGATCCTTTTGACAAAAGGTATTGTCTTGTCTTTTGGATACTTAAAAACAACCAGCTCACCTCTTTTCAGGCCATAGTTTTGTGCTGAATGATAAATTCTCCTATCAGTCATGATCAAATCTCCGGGAAACAGCGTAGGAGTCATGCTTCCGGTTGTTATCCGATACGGTTGAGCAAAAAAACAGATCTTAGACAGGTCTGCAATTTGTCCCAGGGGGTAAGAACTCAATAAAATGATGAGCAGGATGTAGATATAGAGCTTATTATATAATTTCAACACATAATTATTCCCTATTCGTTTAGCAGACTTCCAGGCATCTGCTGCTGCCCAGATGTATAGACCCAGACTGGTCAAGAGAGACAAAAGAAGAAAAATAATCATCATTTGGCCAGAACCTATGACGCTCATTTGGAAGAAAAGAAAAGGGATGATTGAATAGATTAAGAATATGATGATCCCTTTCCGTGGTTTCCCGTTGTATATGTGTCCCAAGCCGGTTAAGAATAATGAAAGAGCCAGAGCAAAAAGTGGTTTTCTTTTTTTGAACTTAATTTTTCTATCTTCCATCATTCATCCTTAATGAGCCATCATTCTTATATAAATGAAACAGAGAAGCTGAATATTTTAAAAAGCCCAAAGATCGATCCAATTCCCACAAGCGCCCATTGAACAGCTCTTGCATATAATATTTTCTCAAGGAGAGGAAACCACTGATAAAAAGGATTGTCGCTCTTGGTTTCTTCTTCCCATATTCTGGCTACCACTCTGTCCGCGAAGTCAGGAGGTATCTTTGGTTCAATCACCTCGCGGACAAGGGAGTCCAATTCCGCAACCTGGGCCGCAATTGCAGAGCAGGCGCTGCAGGACAGAACATGTTTTTTATCCTCTCGTCTCAATTCCCTGCCCCATGCGATGTCTTCCTGGACAAGGTGACAGGGACGCTGCGAATTTTTCATAACACTTTCTCCTTTTCAAGAATTTGTCTCAAAATCTGTTTTCCCCGGAATACACGAGATTTTACAGTTCCCACAGGACATTCCTCGAGCTGCGCGATCTCTTCGAGCGAAAGATCTTCAAAATAGGAGAGAACCACGACAGCATGAAATTTTTCAGGAAGCTTGTTTATGGCATTTTGGACTTTTAAGAACAGTTTGCGTTTTTCTAGAATACCCTGTGGACTTTGATCAAAAAAATCTTGAGCCACCTCCATGGAACTGCAGGGATGCTCCCTCCTTCTCTTTTTCTTCGCTTTTTCGTTGATGGCAAGATTTCGGGCAATAGTGATGAGCCAGGTAGAAAAAGAAGCTCCCTTTTCTGCATTAAAATCAGCGATATTTCTATATGCTCTCAGGAATGTCTCCTGGGCAAGATCTTCCATGAGCTGAGTTTGAAATAAAAATTTTCCAAGAAAGGAAAAAACCATTCTTTGGTAACGGATGACCAGGAGTTTGAAGGCGTTCTTGTTGCCTTTTGCGGACTGTTCGGCTAGAAAGCTGTCATCCATGGGTTCTTTTATTTTTCCCTTCTATATTGTTATACCTTTGAGACAGTAAAAAGTTCCCTTGTAAACAGCAAAAGGTCATTCCTTTCTTCAGTCCCCTTTCCATCCCATTTTAATCTTATTTGATACAGTAGGTCAAAGAAGGTAAAATTTCCTATTACAAACTGGGCAAGGAATACTAATTC
Organism: uncultured Eubacteriales bacterium; assembly: GCA_964611275.1. Lineage (GTDB taxonomy): Bacteria > Acidobacteriota > Aminicenantia > Aminicenantales > Aminicenantaceae > WJMT01. The sequence continues at coordinate 3,332 of CAZSZS010000086.1, read as the reverse complement.
GACAAAACTATCACAGAAGTTACGCACCCTCAGCCTGTCAGAGTCTATGCCCTGGTCCAAAGTCATGACCTCATGATTGTCCGTGAAATTAAAACCAAAAGAATTGGAGTAAAAACGGAGAAAACCGGGTCTTCTGCCCCTCCGGTCATGTTCAATCCCGGAACAAAACAGGATCCCTCTACGCTCAAACACCTGAATGAGCTGAAGGAGAGGACAGATGTTCCTTGACCAGTTTTTTTAAATAGTCGGCTCTCTCCTGTTTTTCCGGGTTCTCGACATCAATGATGATGCAGTCGCTGAGATTATACCCGGCGATTTCCACGGCAGCCCATCCGCACAGAACAGCAAAATCACAATTGGAAGAGATTTGAGCTCTCACCAGATCCGGCTTTTTGAATTTTTGATAGATCATCTCCTGCTGGCTGATATACCATAAAAAATGACCGCATTCATGGCCGACAGTATACACTCTGCTGACATCATTCAAATTTTTTCTTATTAAAACAATGTATGCGTATGCTTTTTGCTCAGCGTACCCAGCGTGTAAAAAACCACACCATCCGTATCCCAAGACACATTCCGAGTCAGGATTAGACAGCCCGAACTCTTCTCTTATCTCTGTGATCCTTTCGCATACGTTTTTCACATTATCTTCTTTTTTAAAGAACTGGTTTTCTTTGAGTACGACCTCCATTTCCAGTTCGGGGATCTCTATCTTTCCCGTAACAAAACCTTTATGTGTAAAATAGCTGTTCAGTATTTCTCCTGCTGACACTTTGTTCTGCAGGTCACTTCTCACCCATCCCGGATAAGCCGTAAGGCAGAGCAGCGCGATCACAGCTATGAGAACATTTCTCTTAAATCCCATGTCTTAAAATGGAGTGTCCGGCTTTGGCCACTGCAAACTCTTCCCCATCTTTATCATAAAAAACACATTATTTCAAACCACAGCAGAGAGCTCTTTTCACGAACAAACATTTATTAATCTCTGCCTTTATTTAGAAGGAAAATTCAAATCCCGTATAAACTGACCGGGGGCGGCTCGGTCCGTAGACATAGCCGGCATCTCTATACACTCCTTTGTCCAGGTCTTCCTGAAAAGAGTCGAAAAGATTGTACATGCCCAGAAAAACGTCGATCTTGCTTTTCTGGCCGAAAGGAAACGGTTTTTTTAGTTTCGCATTGACCACCCAGAAAGTCTGCCCTGTTTCCAGCCTGTCTTCCTCTATATATCCGGCATAATGGGGGATCTTCATCTTTCCTGTGTACTCTAAGGATAGATTCACATCAACAATTTTTGAATTTTGATAGCTCAGGCTCGCATAACCGTAGGAATCGGGAGTTCTGAAAAAATCTCTTGAGCCAAAATCAGGTTCCGGTTCGTCAAGCCGGCTTCGCTGGAATGTCAATCCTGCTTTCAGGAACAAGTAACTTCCGAGTCTGTATCCGAGGTCAGCTGATATACCGTAAACCTTTGCATTGGAGCCATTTATTCTCTTAAAAACCATGGCTTTTTCCCTGGGGTCATATTCCTTTTCATCCAGCACAAAAGCATCCATGAGCAGGGTGTAAAAACCCTCAACACTGAATTGAAAAAGGTTGCTTCCCAGTTCTTTGCCGTAGTCAAAACCTGTGCTCATGCTGTAGGATTTCTCTTCCTTTAATTCTGCGGAATTCTCGATGATCATTCCCTCGCCCCCTACCTGGGTGATGTGGAGGTCTTCATCAAAGACCTGAGGCGCCCTGTATCCGGATGAGAATGTCGTTCTCCAGCTCAGGTCTTTCAGAAAATTTATAAGAACGCTCATCCTGGGATTATAGATCAAATCATCGATCAGCGAATGCTTGCTTAACCTCAACCCAGCAAGAAGAGAGAAAACTTTGTTTATCTTGACATCATCCTGAAGAAACAAACCAACCTCATTGTAATCATCATCGATCTCCCTGCCGTAGGCAACCGCCTGGTCCCTTATTGTTTCGCCTTTGAATTGAAATCCAGCAGACAGGAGGTGCGAGCCCGTATGATAGTTTATCTGGGTGTTAAGAAACGTAACCGGATTTTCTGTAGTTCCATACGCATTCAGGTCTTTTTCAGCTCCGTAGTAGGTATCTCTTTTTGCCTGAACACGTGAGAAAGAAACATTGTAATACAGGTTGTCGGTCAGATAATGATTCCAATCCGAAGAAAAACCTAAAAGGTCGGAATTGATCCATTCGGCTATATTGGCTTCATGCGGGGGCAGGTCAAAAAGGTCTCCGCCCCGTCTGTCCTCAGCTATTCTGTAAAAGCCTAACTTGAGTTTTCCTTTGATATTAGAAAAAGAATTGTAAAGATTCAGGCCAAAGTTGGTGCTTTTTAAACAGCCGATCTCAGAAAAACCGTCTCCGTTTAAATCCACAGGCTGCCTTCCTTTATAATTGGCAAAAAGGAACGCCTTTGTGTTTCCGTCTTTAGTCACGAGGCTGCTTCGAAAGCCCATATCCGTATAAGGCTCGCCTTTATTTGACTGCTGGTGCAGTCTTATGGCTGTACTGTTTGCCTTTGGTTCTTGGGTCAAAACATTAATGACTCCGGCCACAGCATTCCCCCCGTAAAGGGCTGAGCCGCCTCCTTTGACAACTTCAATCCTGCTGAGCATTTCCGTGGGAATCTGTTCAAGCCCGTAAACGCCTATCATGGAGCTGAAAACAGGGGAACTGTCGATCAGGATCTGCGAGTATTTCCCTTCCATCCCATTGATGCGGACCTGAGTGAAGTTGCAGTTCTGACAGTTGTTTTCAACTCTGATCCCTGTGATCAGGGAAAGAGACTCGGCAAGCTGGGACGCCCCTTTCTGTTCGATCTCTCTCGCTGTAACGATTTCCGTTCTTACCGGGACCTCGGCATACATTTTTGGCGTTTGAGTGGCTGTGACCACTATTTCCTCTGAGAGCTTTTTAATCAGATTTATGGTGGCTGTCATACTTTGTTTCAAATTAAAAAAATCCGAATGATAATCCACATAACCCTCAGCATAGACTTCAACATGATATCTTCCCGGAGGGATAGCCTGAATCTCGAATTCTCCGGTTTCATCGGTTTGTGCGGTCTTTTGGATCTCCGGGATAAGAACCACGGCCTTTGCAACAGGCTCCCCTTCATAAGACATCACTTGACCGGACAGATTCAAAAGATCTTTGTCTCCGGATTGGCCCCTTGTAGGATTCAGTATTATTTCCTGGGCTTTAAGCCCCAACGAATACGCTAATATGAGGATAATCAGTAAAGGAATCTTTAAGTGTTTTCTCATTATTTATCTCCTCTTGAAATTCTCTTATGGTTTTTCAGTTCA
>CAZSZS010000085.1:0-35317 GCA_964611275.1 uncultured Eubacteriales bacterium | reverse complement strand
AATCACAGAAAGAAACCGCGACCTGAGCAATCTTGTCATAATAGGCATAAGAACGAGAGGAGTCCATATTGCCAAACGAATCGCAAAGCTGATCAAAGAATACGACAACGTCGAAGTTCCTGTAGGAATACTTGATATAACCCTGTACAGGGATGATTTTTCCGAGCTCGAAGACAAGCATATTGTAAAAAAAACAGAGATAGACTTTTCAATAGAAAACAAGGACGTGCTTTTGGTAGACGACGTACTGTTCACCGGCCGGACTATCCGGGCTGCCATGGACAGCCTGATCGACCTAGGGCGCCCCAAGACCATTCAGCTCCTTGTTTTTATCGACAGGGGGCACAAGGAGCTTCCCATACGACCTGATTACACGGGAAAATCACTCCCTACATCCAGAAGAGAACAGGTTAAGGTCAAATTAAAGGAGATCGACAAAAAAGACGAAGTGCTTATTACAGAACCGGGAGGAATCGGATAGGAGAAAAGAGTGAGTTTTAATAAAAAACATCTTTTAGGCATCCAGCAGCTCACAAAACCAGAAATTATCACAATTCTTGATACAGCGGAATCCCTCAAAGAGATCTCAAAACGGGAAGTCAAAAAGGTCCCCGCATTGAGGGGAAAAACCATTATCAATCTCTTCTTTGAGCCGAGCACAAGAACGAGAAGCTCGTTTGAGCTGGCGGCAAAGAGACTCAGCGCAGACATTTCCAGCTTCTCAAAAGCATCCAGCAGCACTGTCAAAGGGGAAACACTCAAAGACACGGTTCTCAACCTGGAAGCCATGCAAACAGACGCGTTGATCATCCGGCACGCCGCTTCAGGAACTCCCTATTTCCTGAGCACATTCTGCCGCTCACACGTGATAAATGCCGGAGACGGGACCCATGAACATCCCACTCAGGCCCTGCTTGACGCTTTCACCATAAGAGAGGAGAAAGGGAAACTTAAGGGCCTGAAAGTAGTGATAGTGGGAGATATTCTTCACAGCCGCGTGGCACGGTCAAATATATTTCTTCTGAATAAAATGGGGGCAAAAGTAATCCTTGTAGGTCCCCCCGGTCTGGTTCCTCTGCAAATGGCCCGCTTAGGAGCACAAGTTGACCACAACATGGACAGAGCAGTAAAAGATGCGGATGTCGTTATGATGTTGAGGATCCAACTGGAAAGACAGCAGAAAAATTTCTTTCCGTCTGTCCGGGAATACAGGAATTTGTTCAGTCTCACGCCAAAAAGATTTGAAACAACCCGGAAAAACGCCATAATCATGCATCCCGGGCCCATAAACAGGGATGTTGAGATCTCGACACAATTAGCCGATTCTTTGAAGTCAGTCATACTTAAACAGGTCGAAAACGGAATTGCCATAAGGATGGCGGTCCTTTACCTTTTGCTAGGAGGAAAAGAACGTGATGTTACTGATTAAAAACGGACATGTCATAGACCCTTGCTCCAAGTTAAACAAAAAATCGGACATCTTGATAAAAAACAAAAAAATCGTTGACATAAAGGAAAATATAGATCCAAGCGGGAAAAAAATAATTGACGCTTCTGATAAGATCGTTGCTCCTGGTTTCATAGACATGCATGTTCATCTAAGAGACCCGGGACAAGAACACAAAGAATCCATAGAGACAGGTTCCAGGGCAGCGGCTAAAGGAGGTTTCACTTCCATTGCCTGTATGCCCAATACAGTCCCTGTGAACGACAACTCAGGCACCACAGAATACATCATATCCGAAGCAACAAAAAGAGCTTCAGTCAATGTATTCCCTATTGCGGCTGTGAGTATGGGACAAAAAGGCGAGCTCCTTACTGAGATGGCGGATTTGATCAAAGCCGGCGCCATCGCCTTCTCTGATGACGGGTATCCGGTCTCCAACAGTCAGTTAATGCGCCGTTGCTTGGAATACGCCAGGGAGCTGGACACACTCATCATTGAACACTGTGAAGACCTGGATTTAAGCTCCGGGGGAGTCATGAACGAAGGCTATCAATCCTATCTGCTGGGTTTGCAGGGAATCCCGGATTACTCCGAAACAGTCATGGTCGCCCGGAACATAATCCTGGCGGAAAAAACAAATTCAAGGCTCCATCTGGCTCATATGAGCACGAGTGGCTCAGTCGAACTGATCAAAACCGCCAAAAACAAAGCGCTGAAAATAACCTCTGAAGTCACTCCACACCATCTTTTTCTTGATGATTCCCTTCTGGTCAGCTACAACACCAATCTGAAAGTCAACCCTCCCATCAGAACCAAACAAGATAATAAAAGCCTCATAGAAGCAGTCAGACAAGGGATAATCGATGTTTTCGCCACTGATCACGCTCCTCATTCTCCTGATGAAAAAGAGGTTGAATTCAGCAGTGCCCCGTTTGGAATAAACGGGCTGGAAACCGCTGTTTCTCTTCTCCTGGACAAACTCGTGAATAAAAATATCATTTCTTTGAACAGGCTCATTGAGATGTGTTCCTGCAATCCGGCAAAAATCCTGGGACTGGATAACAAGGGGAAAATTGAAAGAGGTGGGGATGCAGACCTTACCATTATTGATACGGAAAAGAAAATCACAGTCAATGTCAATACATTTGAATCCAAAAGCAGAAACAACCCTTTTCACGATTGGAAACTAAGGGGTTCTCCGGTCGTCACCATTGTGGGTGGAAAAGTCGTGCATTCATCGTTATAATAGTTATCCTCTATAGAATTGAAAACCTAAGACGCCATGGACCAAAAATTAAACCATCTTGAAAAAAGAATAAATTATAAGTTCAAAAACAAAGATCTGCTCATCCAGTCTCTCACTCACAGCTCTCATGCCTATGAACATAAAGAACACATCAAAGACAATGAGATCCTTGAATTTTTGGGAGACTCTGTCTTAGGCTTTATCCTGTGTGATTTTCTCTACAAAAACTTTCAAGGACTTTCAGAAGGAGAACTATCAAAACTCAAATCCGCCGCAGCCAGCACAAATGCTCTCTCTGTTTTTGCAAAGGGAATAAAATTGGACAAAAAAATCATGTTGGGCAGAGGGGAAACAAAGAGCGGCGGAAGAAACAAAAAGACCATCCTGGCCGGTGTGTTCGAAGCACTTGTGGCAGCTCTCTATCTTGACGGAGGAATCAATGCGGCTAAAGGACTGCTTGAAAAAAATTTTCTGAATTTTTTTAAAAAAATAAACATGGATAATTTTTTAATAAATAACTATAAATCAGCGCTTCAGGAACATCTCCAGAAAGAAAATCTTCCCACGCCCACGTATAAAACAATAAAAACAAAAGGGCCCGAACACAATAAGAAATTCACAATCGAAGTGTTCTCCAACAAACAAAGCCTGGGGAAAGCCACAGGTTTATCAAAAAAGGAAGCAGAGCAAAAAGCAGCTCAGAAAGCCATAAAAAACCTTTTGAACAGGAAATTTAAATCACTGACCTCTGATACCTTTATTTTAGAAAAAAAAGGATGATTGATTCATACACATTCGGCCAGATGGTCATAAAAGGAAAGTTCTATACAAAAGATCTTATTATTTATCCGGACAGGGTCAAATCTCCCTGGTGGAGAAAAACCGGTCATTTATTGACTCTCAGCGATATCGATGATGTTATCGCAAAAAAACCGGAAACACTCATTATAGGAACCGGTTATATAGGGCTTATGAAAGTGGATGAGGACGTCAAGAAATTCGCCAAAGACCATGAAATCCATCTCATTATTCAGAAAAGCAAACAAGCTGCCAAGACCTACAATGAAAGGCATTCAAAAGAGACCGTTTTTGCGGCCTTTCATCTCACCTGCTGATTAAATCCCCTTTAATCTTTGCTCATGAAAGCAGCTACAAACTGCATTCCGGGAATATTGTGGAAAACGATCTTTATGATGGCTGCAATAGGCACCGCCAGGATCATCCCAGGCAATCCCCACAGCCAGCCCCAGAAGAAAAGGAAAAAAAGCACGACCAGGGGGCTGAGCCCTAACCCATGCCCCATAAGTCTGGGTTCAATAACATTAGCCATTATGAGCTGGATAGCCGTAAGGATAACCAATATCCAAAATGCGGGCCATAGGGTTTCGAACTGGAATATAGCGATCGTGAACGGAAGAGCCGTGGCAAAAAAAGAACCTATGTTCGGGATATAATTAAGAAGAAAAGTCAAAAATCCGAAGATTATGGCAAAATCCACTCCAAAAAAAAGAAGCGCGATGAACGCCAACACTCCTGTGAAAAAACTCACAATTGTTTTTATGACAAGATACTTCTGCACCTGTTTGTCAATATTATTGATGATAATATTGGCTTTTTCTGCTCTTTTTTTATCAAGATACTTCTGAATTTTAAGTTTGACCCTTCCTCTTCCGGCTAAAATGAAAACCAGAAATATCAGCACCAGAAACAGGTTTGACATAAAAGAGAAAAACGGTCCCAGAGAAGAGCTGAGGATCCTTCCTATCCTGTTCAGGTCGAACTCCCCCAGCCAATCAATGGTACCGATTTTTAACTGAGGGAGATTGAGCTTTGTGAAAATCGATGTCAGTATACTGTTCATCTTTTCCCCATATTTAGGAAATTCCGCTGCAAACGTTTTGCCTGTTGAATAAAAAAGAGAACCTAATAAATAGATAATAAAAAAGGTAAAAAGAAGAATAAAAATGATGGAGATAATTCTTGGTATCTTAATCTTAGTAAGAAAATCCAGTGCCGGATAAAGTATAAATGACAGGAAAATGGCAAGGAAAAAAGGAAAAAGAACAGGCTTTGCAAGCCTCAGAACAACACCGATTATAAAAACAACGATGATAACCAGTGACACTGTGGCAACTTTATTATCTTCCATTAATAACCCCTATAAACACAGACATTATAGTAAAATTTGGCATCATAATCCAGCCCGCCATCAAACTTCCCAAAATCACTTCGCCTGGTTAGATGAGTTATCATGCGCAAATCTCACCCTAAAAGATTATTGACATTGCGTTTCAACAAAAACTAAAATGATAAACAAATGAAGATTCTCATTGCTGAAGACGACATCATATCAAGCAGAGCCCTTCAAGGCTACTTAAACAAGTGGGGATATAAATCTACAGTCACGCATAACGGCAAGCAGGCATGGGAAGCCTTTCAATCCAATATCCGTACCGTATACAGTAATGAAAACAAGTCTTTCCGCATTGCGATCCTGGATTGGGAAATGCCTGGTATGGATGGGATCGAACTCTGCAAAAAAATACGCCGCCTGTCAAAGGAAGATAAGGAAATATATGTCTACATTATATTATTGACAGGAAAAGACCGCCAGGAAGAAATAATAAAGGGATTATCAGCAGGAGCCGATGATTATATCACAAAACCTTTTGACTTCATGGAACTGAGGGTCAGGCTGAAAAATGCGGAAAGGATCATCAATACTCAGGTCAAGGAACGCCAGCGTGCGACAACGGACAGCCTGACTCAATTATGGAGCCGAAGCAAAATCATTGACTTTCTAAGCGAAGAGACAGAAAGAGAAGGAAGATATGGAGAAATAACAGGGCTGATCATGGCCGATATTGATTTTTTTAAAAGAATAAATGACACTCACGGACATCTTGTCGGTGACCAGGTCCTGAAAAAAGTGGCCCTCAGGCTCAAAAATTCAATGCGGAGATATGACAAAATCGGGCGCTTCGGAGGAGATGAATTTATTGCTGTTTTCCCAAGATGCGGAAACAAGCAGATAAAAAGCGTGGCTGAAAGACTGAGGACCTCTGTGTGCAATCACAAGATAAAAACTGAGGTAGGACCTCTGAAAATAACCATCAGCATAGGAGGCACCTGTTCAGAAAACCTCCCCTCTATTTCCTGTGAAAAACTTATCAAAACCAGTGACGAAGCTCTCCTCAAAGCCAAAAACAAAGGCCGAAATACTTCAGTCATTATCTCCTTAAAAATAAAATAATCCCCCTCTCTTAGGAAGATCAAGAAAAGAACAAGGCAGGCTCTGATTAATCTTTTACATTACTTATTATTTCTGATAAGTATTTTTGCCCAATATCCATGAAAGAGTCTTTGACTTCCAATACACCAATAATATATTTTCCTTTTAGTGCTAAAAGTATATTTTCATAATAACGGTCTTTTATATGGAATCCATAAGGAGTCTCTTCTGCTTCCTGGTCTTTCTTGGCATTCATATATTTCTCTAGCATCTGTTTGGCTTCCGGTTCATCCTTCCCAACAATAAGAAAGCATCTGAACTCATTCTCGCCTAAATGATAATCAGCTGTAAATCCGGAATGAAGGAAGTCATATCCTAAAAAATTACTCAGAATAAATCTTTCCGAATTTTTGACCAATCCCTGCTCTGGAAAGAGATCTATCTCAGCAGGAAATCGATGCTCCCCCGGCACCTTGTCTGATATCTCTTCCGAAAAATTCCTTAAATAATCGCCAGCCTCATCACCGCATTCAAATGACACGAGTTTGACATAATATCCTCCAGTCAAAAAGATCAATGTGCCCTGTTCTAAATACCCCTGCGTTCCTATGGGAATAAATTGGCTATCAGGATATCTTTCTGAACTGTAGATCCCAAAACCATTTTTATCATCCCCCATATCATAGATCTCTAAGATCACATCGCAGGCCTTATCTTTGATCTTATATTCAGCGACAATGAGTTCCTTGAATCCATATGAGATATAACTTTCCGCAGCCCCGTTTATATATTCAAAAAGATTCTCCGGCTGATAAATCTGTGGGGAGCTCACAAGTGTCCAGGCCTCTAATTCAGGAAGCAGGCTTTTTAGAGAGCTCACCTCATCACTATGGGCCGGACTTATAAAAAGGGAAAAAACCCAGACAGAAGCCGCTAACAAAAAAACAGGACGATTTCTCTTTAAATCCATGTTATCCTCTCCGCTATCATTATTTGTCTTTAATATAAGCACAAACAGTCTTTTGAGTCAATTGACATCCCGATGTATTCGTTGTAGTTTTAAAGAGAGAAAATGGCCAAAGTCATTATTATTCAAACCAAAAATATATACGGCTCAAAAGAGGACATAAACTCAGAAAAACTCATTCATCTCTATACAAGAGGATTTCATCTTCTGACCGGATTCAAAGACAGCAAATCCAGTGTCAAAGCCCTTTTGAGCACCGACAAAAAAACAGGGATAAAGATAAACACCATTGGCGGAAGAAGCCTTTCCACACGGCCAAAAGTAGCTCTCTCCCTTGCAGACTATCTTATAGAGGGAGGCTTACAGGAAAAAAATATTCTCATATGGGACAGAACAAACCGTGAACTCATAAACGCTGACTACAGGCTGAATATGAGCCAGAGTGGAATAAAGATTTTCGGAACGGATTCAAACACCATTGGCTATAAAAAAAACCTTACTGTCCACCGGAGCATAGGCAGCCTGTTCTCTTCCATACAATCTGATATCGTCTCACAATCAATCAGCCTGGCCATTCTTAAAGACCACGGATTAGCCGGCATCACGGCCGGCATGAAAAACTACTTTGGCTCCATCCACAACCCTAATAAATACCACGACTTTCACTGCGATCCTTTTGTGGCTGATCTGTTTGACGCGCCTGCCATACGGGAAAAACACAGGCTTACCATCATTGATGCCTTGACAGTGCAGTTTCATAAAGGGCCAGCCTATCACTCCCGGTGGGCAGAAGAATACGGAGGCTTGATCATGAGCACAGATCCTGTGGCTGCTGATTATGTGGGCTGGCAGGTCATTGAAGAGCTGAGAAAAAAACACGGTATTCCTTCTTTGAAGGAAGAAAACAGAGAGCCTCTCTATATTAAAACCGCAGAGAAGTTAGGGTTGGGCTCTGCGAATCCGACAAACATCACTATAATAAGAGAGGAAATTTAATGAGAAGACGAAATTTTCTTAAATTCTCAGCTACGGCAGGCCTAACTCCAAAAAAAGGTCTGCTCCCCTTTGGATCAGACCTTTTTTCTTTTTCCGATACAGCAAACCTATCAAAAGTTGAGGCCAGATATTATAAAAAGCTCCCTGACAGAGAAATTGAATGCCAGCTCTGCCCTCGGTTCTGCAAACTGGGAGATAAGGAGAGAGGCTACTGTGGAGTAAGGGAAAATATGAGAGGAACATACTACACGCTGGTCTACGGAAAAGCCTGTGCTGTTCATGTGGATCCCATTGAAAAAAAACCCCTTTTCCATTTTCTGCCAAATACCACAGCCCTTTCCATAGCCACCGCAGGATGTAATGTGAACTGCAAATTCTGTCAGAACTGGGAGATCTCTCAGGTAAGACCCGAACAAATCACCCACATAGACCTCCCTCCGGAATCCGTTGTCCAAACAGCGGAAAAAAACAACTGCCCCAGCATAGCGTACACTTATTCAGAACCCGTGATATTCTTTGAGTATATGTATGACACTTCCCTGGAAGCCAGAAGAAAAGGGATCAAAAATGTTGTGATAACCGGAGCTCATGTCAATCCTGAACCTTTTAAGGACCTTCTGGAAGTAGTAGACGGAGTCAAGATCGACCTTAAAGCCTTTAATCAAGACTTCTATACCAAATATGTCAGAGGCAAGCTCCAACCTGTTCTGGATGCCATTATAGCTGCTTCACAAAGCCATGTGTGGCTGGAAATCGTCTATCTTGTCATCCCCACTCTAAACGATACAACCTCGGAAATACGTCAGATGTGCCGCTGGATTAAAAAAGAGATAGGCCCTGATGTGCCTCTTCATCTTTCCCGGTTTTATCCTTACTATCTTATGAAAAATCTCCCTCCCACTCCACTATCGACTCTGGAAAACCTCAGAAATACAGCTCTGGAGGAGGGGCTGAATTATGTCTATGTAGGCAACATCCCGGCACATGAAGCGGAAAACACTTACTGCCCTCACTGCGGTGAGATCATCGTAAACCGAATGGGGTATCTTATAGAAAAAATTAACATAAAAAACGGGCGGTGTGCGTTCTGCGGTCAGGAAATTCCCGGTTTCTGGTCCTAAACTGAACGACTGATCCATTCCCGGGGTGAAGAGGGATCAAAGCATGAAAAAGTCAATTTTTTTTCACAAAATATATCTCATTCTCCCCTCTTTTATTCTTGGATTTATGGCTCTTTCTTTTCAAGTTCTTATCCTTCGGGAATTTTCCGTTCAATTCGCAGGCAATGAAATCACATTTGGCATTATACTGGGAGCCTGGCTGTTATGGACAGGAATAGGAAGTCTTTCAGGTTCCTTTTTTAAATTCTCCAGGACTAAATTTTCTGGACTTTACTATCTGGTTATACTCGTTTTTCCCCTCTGCTTTACAGGGCTCAGAATGATTCGATTTTTATTCAAAGAGAGCCCGGGTGAACTTATGGGGCTTTTTCCTATGATCACCTCAGCACTCTTCATTTCTCTCTTTACGTGTTTTCCTTTGGGAGTTCTTTTTGTTTTCAATACAAAATTTCTAAACGGAAAGGTCTCCAGAGTCTATCTTTTTGAATCTATTGGTTCAGCTTCTGGGGGAATTATCGTTTATTTCTTTCTCGTTCCCTATCTCTCGAACTGGAAAACCGCCAGTTTGATAGGAATGATCTGTGTTGCCGGCATCTATCTGGTATTCTCAAACAAGAAACAAGCCTTATTTCTTATCATTGCTGTCCTGGCTCTGGCCGCTTTCTGGATCCTTGACCTACCCACACAGAAGCTTTACTGGAAACCTTTCTCCCTTGCAGCAAGTCAAGATTCTCCCTATGGAAAACTCCAAATCGTAAGAATCCAGGAACAAATCACTCTCTATAACAACCACTCCAAAGTATACTCTTATCCTGATCTGTCATCAGCCGAAGAAGCGGTGCATTTCGCAATGCTTCAAAAGCCCGGGACAGGAAATGTTTTACTCATAGGAGGAGGCCTGTCCGGAAGCCTCAGCCAGCTCCTCAAATACCCCGACACAAATGTTGATTATGTGGAACTGGACCCTGAGGTCATCAGAATATCTGCCCGTTTTCTCCCTGAATTTGAAAACAATATCCGTAATCACCCCCGGATCGATGTCCATTATGAGGACGGAAGGGTTTTTATATCAAAGACACAAAAAACATACCAGGTCATCATTTTAAACCTTCCCCCTCCTGAAACATCACAGCTCAACCGGTTTTACACTCAAGAATTCTTTCAAATCGTCAAAAAAAAACTCCACCCTGAGGGCGTTTTTTCATTTCAGGTCCCCTCGGCGGAAAATTATATAAGCCCCCAGCTTCAAAATTTCTTAAGCTGTCTGTATTTCACTCTTCAATCAGTGTTCGATGACGTAAAAATCGTGCCGGGTCCTTCAAACATCTTCCTTGCCTCCTCGCATCTCAATGACCTTGATTCAGATAAACTCAGCCAAAAAATAAAAGACCTTGAACTCAACAACACATATGTCTCTCCTTATCTTCTGCAAGCCCGCTTATCTCCTCTGCGGGTTCAGTCTCTCAGAGAAAAAGTCGTGTCCGGGAAAAAACAGGTGAACAAAGACCTTTACCCTATCAGTTATTTTTATAGTTCCGTGCTCAGAAGCACCCATTTTAAAGGGATAGAGAGCCAGCTCCTTTCGTTCCTCTCCAAAAAAGGTCCTTTCTGGATTCTGGATTTCCCTCTGATTGTGTTTGCCGCTGTCTTGATCATCATTGGGCTTAGAAAGAAAACTTCCTCTTTCTATCTGGCTCCCCTGACTCTTATAGGACTTACATCTATTGCCGTGGAAGTTATTGTTATCATCGCTTTCCAGACCCTTTACGGTTCTATCTATCAATCCATCTCTCTCCTCTTTGCCTCCTTCATGGCAGGAATGGCTCTGGGAGCCTATCTGGGCACAAGAATGAAGACCGTTGGTCTAAAACACTTGATTTTTATTCAATTCCAATCCCTTCTCCTTTTGCTCCTCTTGCTTGTACTGATAAAGCATTCGCCTCCGCCCCTGTTTTTTCCTGTCTTTCTTATTCTTCTCGGATGTGTGGGAGGAGAGATGTTTATCGTATCAAACCAGCTCTACCTGAAAAAAGGTCTCCACTACGGACTGGGATACGGACTTGACTTAATAGGCTCTTTCTTAGGGGCCATTGCCATATCATCCATTCTTATTCCTTTAGTGGGCCTTCCCCTTGTTCTTCGTTACTTATTTCTGGCCGGATCCTTCTGTCTTCTGCTTCTCATTTGGGGAAAAGCTAGGATAAAGACCCTGTTATAATGTTTTTTTGATAAATTCTTGACACAATCTTTCAATTGTGCTTCACTTTATAGTCCTATTTTGATAGAATATTTTTTTTTAAATGAAGCTTTTTTCATAATGGAAGGAAGAAAGAAAATCGAATGAGAGCTATCATATCCCGCCAAAAAATCAGAAGTCCTTTCGTTGCCAAGGTGGAAGAACTAAGTGGACAAAATCTGCTGGCATGCTACCAATGTGGCAAATGTTCCGCAGGGTGTCCAGCCATTTCTCAAATGGATCTTCCTCCTAATCAAGTCATCCGTTATGCCCAACTGGGCCTTGAAGAAGAACTGATCGATTCCAATACCATGTGGATTTGTGCATCCTGCTTGACCTGCAATGTCCGCTGTCCTAAAGGGATCAATATCGCTGAAGTCATGGAAGCCTTAAGACAGGTCTTGCTTCGCCAACGGAAAGATCATGTGGATATCAACAAGCTCTCAACCAGAGAAAAGTCTGAACTTCCTCCCATTGCTTTAGTGGGCAATTTTAGAAAAACGACCTCATAAACATCTATGAGATCGAAAAATTATCTATAAAGGAATCATAGATATGAAACTGTCTTATTACCCGGGATGCACACTCAAGAATCACGCAAAAAATTTTGAGGAATCAACTTTATGTTCTTTAAAACAGCTTGATGTAGGTGTTGAAGAACTGCCCCGATGGAACTGCTGCGGTACGGTTTTCTCCCTAACCACTGATGACCTTATCCATCATGTGGCCCCTATCCGAAATCTCATTCGTGTCAAAGAACAAAACAATAACAAAGTCATGACTCTCTGTGCCATGTGTTACAACACCTTGAAAAGAGCCAATCAACGAGTCAAAGACAATCCCGAAGACCTGCAAAAAATCAATGATTTCATGTACCGGGAAGAAATCAAATACGAGGGAGATGTGGAAGTGCTCCATCTTCTGGAAATTCTCCAGAATGACATCAAACTCGAAAACATAGTCAAAAAAGTAAAAAAGCCCCTTAAAGGGTTAAAAGTAGCCAGTTATTATGGCTGCATGTTGGTCCGACCCCAAAATATTGGTTTTGATGACATGGAAAATCCAGACTCTATGGATAACCTCATGTCTGCCCTGGGAGCTCAACCGGTTGAATTTCCATATAAAACAGAATGCTGCGGCGCTTACCAAACTGTAGACAATCAGGAATTGGTGGCAGAACGAACCTATCAAATTCTTTCTTCAGCTCAATCTCAAGGAGCCGATGTGGTGGTAGCGAGCTGTCCTCTTTGTGTGTTCAACCTTGATCAGCGTCAGAAAAAAACCCGTCAAATTTATCCAGAATTCAAAAATATCCCTGTTCTCTACTTCACACAGCTTTTAGCCATAGCTCTCGGCTGTGCCAAAAAAAGTTTGAGGCTGGATCTTCATTACATAGATCCCAACCCTATTTTAAAGGAAAAAGGATTAATTTGAGGTTCAAATGAGTTATTTTGGCGATTTAAAACCAATAAAGGGTGAAATCCACATCGAAAAAGAACGGTGTAAAGGATGCGGATTTTGCGTGGAATATTGTCCACGGGAAGTGCTTGAGTTATCTGATGAATTCAATGAAAAAGGATATCATCCGCCTTATATTAAAAACGAAGATAATTGTTGCTACTGCCAGCTTTGCGAGACAATATGTCCTGAATTTGCCATTTTTGTGACCATAAAGAAAGAGGAGGATGAAGGTGAAAAAGTCCAAAGCAGATCCTAGAGGAGTCTTAACCGGGTCCCACTTTATGGATGGAGACTACGCTTTAGCTGAGGGAGCTCTTTCAGCGGGATGCCGCTTTTTCGGCGGTTATCCCATAACACCCTCCACAGAAACAGCTGAAAGATTTTCTGAAAGAATTCCCGTAGTCGGGGGAGTCTTTATTCAGATGGAAGACGAACTGGGCTCAATCGCATCTTTGATCGGAGCAGCTTGGGGAGGACTCAAAGCAATGACCGTGACGTCTGGGCCTGGGTTTTCCCTGATGCAGGAAAACATTGGTTTGGCCTGCATGTTAGAAACTCCTCTAGTCATAGCCAATGTCCAGAGAGGAGGACCTTCAACAGGCCTTCCCACACTGACCAGTCAGCAGGATATGATGCAGGCGAAATGGGGTTCTCATGGGGATTATGAAATCATTGCCCTTTCCCCGGATTCCCCGCAGGAATGCTTTGACATGACAATCAAAGCATTCAATCTATCAGAATTATTCCGTGTTCCCGTTTTTGTTATGACAGACGAATGTGTGGGGCATATGCATGAAAAAGTGGTTATACCTCCAGCCGAAGAAATAGAGATTGTAGAGAGAAAATGGTATAAAGGCCCAAAAGATAAATACCTGCCCTACAAATGCGACTCTGACGGAGTCCCTTTTATGGTCAAGACCGGTCAAGGTTATCACTTCCATACAACGGGACTGACCCACGATGAAAGAGGATATCCCATGCTTGATGCGGAAAATCAGCAAAAAAACGTGCAGCATCTCATAGACAAAATCAAAAACAATGCAGATAAAATCATAGAACTGGAAGAGGAACAAATTGATGATGCCGAAGTCATAGTCCTTTCCTACGGCATCACATCCAGAGTTGCGTTCAAAGCGGTCCAGAAAGCTCGAAAAGAAGGGATCAAAATAGGTACTCTCCGTTTGATCACTGTATGGCCTTTCCCGGAAAAGAAAATCGAGGAACTGGCTAAAAAAGTCAAAGCCATAGTGGTTCCGGAAATAAATGCCGGACAGGTCTTTTTAGAAGTAGACCGATGCGCACGGAATCAATGCAAAGTAGTGAATGTCCCTCACTTAGGAGGATGGGTCCATAATCCAGATGATATCTTTAAAGCCATTAAGGAGGCCGTAAAATGACAGAAAAGAAGCAGCCCCAAGGAAACCCAGTAGAAAAAATACTGCGAATGGACAGAATGCCTCATATTTGGTGTCCGGGATGCGGGATCGGAACCGTGGTCACCTCCTTTGCCGAAGCTTTGAGGAAAGAAGAGACTGATTTGGATAATTTGGTAGTGGTCTCAGGAATCGGCTGCACCGGCAGAGTGGCTGGATACATAAAATTAGATTCTTTCCACACCACTCATGGAAGAGCCATCCCTTTTGCCACAGGCCTTAAACTCGCTAATCCCAAAACCAAAGTAATCGTGTTCAGCGGGGATGGTGATATCGCTGGAATCGGAGGAAATCATCTTATTCACGCAGCCAGGCGAAACATGGACCTGGTCGTCATAGTGGTCAATAATTTCAATTATGCCATGACCGGAGGCCAGGTAGCTGCCACCACTCCAATAGATGCCAATGCCTCCACAGCTCCATTCGGGAATTTTGAATACCCTTTTAATCTTCCCCATCTGGTAAACGCAGCAGGAGGGACTTATATTGCCCGGTGGACCGCGCTTCATCTAAGAAGAGTCACAAAATCCATTCAAGAAGCTTTGCATCGAAGAGGTTTTTCCTTTATCGAAGTCATCACTCCCTGCACCACTCTTTATGCACGCAGAAACCGTCTCGGGGATGGTCTGAACTTACTAAAGTATTACTATGATAATTCTGAGATCCAGCATAACGCTGATACCAAAGACCTTGATATCAAATTTCAAGGAAAGCTTATCGTTGGCAAATTTGTAGATAAAGAAAAACCCACTTTCTTAGATGCCATGAATCAGCATCTTTCTAAAGTTCTGGGTGACAAATACAGATCTTATGGAGAAGAAAACAATGACTGAGATAAGATTTTCTGGTTATGGAGGCCAAGGGATCATAAGATGTGCTCTGATAGGAGGAAAAGCTCTTTCCATTTATGGAGGTAAGTTTGCCACCATGAACCAGAGCTTTGGCCCCGAAGCCCGTGGGGGCGCCTGCAGCTCTCAGCTTATTGTTTCTGATGATAGAGTCCTCTATCCTTACATCACAATACCCGATATATTAGTATCTATGTCTCAGGAAGCCTATGATAAATACCAGAATGACCTCAAGGACAAGGGCCTCCTCATCACTGATACTGATCTGGTTAAACCCAAAATAAAAAGAAAAAACGTTACGCATTATTCTGTACCTGCCACCAGATTCGCCGAAGAGCTGGGAAACCGCATCATCGCCAACCTTGTCATGATGGGCTTTTTCACGGCTGTCACCAAGATCACCTCACCGGATGTCATGAAAAAAGCTCTTCCAGGATTAGTGCCTGACAGGTTTCTTGACCTCAATAAAAAAGCCTTTGATAAAGGATATGAATACGGCTTAAAAGTTCTTAAAGAAAAAACTCAGTAGCAATGCAGCCATGAAAAAAAACGGAAAGGTTCTGACATATAATTAAATAATCATTAAACCAAATGAATACTAATAAGGTAATGCAATGAAAAAACGGACAGGAGTTTTTGTATGCCATTGCGGCATAAACATAGCTGGCACTGTAGACGTCAAAGACGTCGCAAAAGGACTATCTAAATACGAAGGCGTGGTTCATTCCGAAGACTATGTTTATATGTGTTCGGATCCAGGGCAAAAACTGATCGAAAACGCTATAAAAGAACACAAGTTGGACAGTGTTGTGGTAGCCTGCTGCTCTCCAAGTCTGCACGAAAAGACATTCAGGAATGTATCCCAATCCGCAGGTCTCAATCCTTACCAATGTGAAATCGCAAACATAAGAGAGCAGTGCAGCTGGGTCCACAAAGACAAAGAAAAAGCCACAAAAAAAGCCAAAAAAATCGTTAAAAGTATTGTAGAGAAAGCTCTGAGAAACGAGTCTCTGGAACCGATAAGCGTCCCTGTCACAAAACGCGCTCTGGTTATAGGCGGAGGGATTACAGGTATTCAGAGTGCCCTTGATATTGCTGACGGAGGGCATGAAGTGATTCTGGTAGAAAGGTCCCCTTCCATTGGCGGGCATATGATCCAGTTATCCGAGACTTTCCCTACTCTTGACTGCTCACAGTGCATCATGACTCCTAAAATGGTTGAAGTCGCGAATCATCCAAAAATCAAACTCATGACCTATAGTGAAGTCCAAGAAGTCTCTGGTTATGTGGGTAATTTTAAAGTGAAGATACTCAAGAAGCCCACTTATATAGACCCAAACGTCTGCACCCTCTGTGATGAATGCACCAAAGTATGTCCTGTTGTAGTCCCCAATGAATTCGATGAAGGATTAACCGGAAGAAAAGCTATCTATATTCCCTTTCCCCAGGCCATACCAGCCGCCTACACTCTGGATATAGAAAACTGTCCAGGGGTGCTTCCTATTGCCTGCGGCAAATGCGCTGACGTATGTGAGCCCAATGCCATTGACTTTGATATGAAACCGGAAATCGTGGAGGAAGAAGTGGGCGCTATTGTGGTAGCAACCGGATATGATTTATACAGCAAAAAGAACATGGCTGAATACGGACGGGGAAAATATCCTGACGTGCTGGACGGGCTTCAGTTTGAAAGACTGCTGTCTGCTTCGGGTCCGACTTCAGGGGAAATCATGAGGCCTTCTGACCATAAAGTACCGAAAGAGGTGGTCTTTATCCAATGCTGCGGCTCCAGAGATCCAGAGCTTCACAAACCCTACTGCTCAAAAATTTGCTGCATGTACACGGCCAAGCACGCCATGCTGTATAAAGAACATGTCCCTGACGGTCAAGCTTATGTTTTCTACATAGACATAAGATCGGGGGGCAAAAACTACGAAGAATTTGTCCAAAGAGCGGTAGAGGAAGAAGGGGTCATGTACCTGAGAGGAAAAGTATCCAAAGTGTTCCAAAGCAATGGAAAAGTGACCGTCTGGGGAGTGGATACTTTAACCGGAAAAAATATTGAGATCAATGCGGACATGGTGGTCCTTGCTATGGCCATGGAACCTTCTTGGAAAACAAACGAACTAGCCAAGCAATTAAAGATTTCTTTAGATAAAGATGGTTTCCTTGCTGAGGCTCACCCCAAATTGAGACCTGTTGAAAGCGTTACCGGAGGGCTTTTCGTTGCCGGTGCCGGGCAGGCTCCCAAAGATATCCCGGAAGCTGTTGCTCAAGCAAGCGGTGCAGCAAGTAAGGTCCAGGCCATGTTCTCCGAAGATGTCATTCACCAAGCGCCTATCGTGGCTGCTGTGGATGAAGAATTGTGCAGCGGGTGCAAGCTCTGTATTCCGATCTGTCCTTATGATGCCAGAGTTTTTGATGAAGAAAAAGGGATTGTTTCTGTCAATGAAGTTCTCTGCGAAGGGTGCGGCTCCTGTATTGCTGCCTGTCCATCCGGGGCTGCTCAGCAGAAGAACTTCACAGATGACCAGATTTATTCTATGGTCGATACAATTTTGGAAGGAGACTAGGCCAAAAAAATGGAAAATTTTGAACCCAAAATCATTATTGATGATAAACTTGAATATGTGTAACCATTTTCTTGGTTTTTCAAGGAGGAATGCATGAATAAGAAATTGAGTATAATGGACAGAATTGCTGATTCAGCTAAGTCCGTAACCACCGGCGTTGATGCAAAAGATATTAAGCATTGGGTGACCATTTATATAATGGGGAGAGCCTATAAAGTCCCGGCTGACCTTACCATCCTGACGGCCATGGAATTTGCCGGATACAAATTTGTAAGAGGCGTCGGATGCCGCCAGGGATTCTGTGGAGCCTGCTCTACCGTATATAGGAAAAAAGGCGATTACAAATTACAAACCGGAATGGCCTGTCAAACAAGAGTCGAGGATGAGATGTATCTGGTCCAAATACCTTTTGTCCCTGCGGAAAAAGCTATCTATAACATCGAAAAAGAAAAATATGATGTCAATGTAATTCTTAAATTTTATCCAGACATTGCCCGGTGTGTTTCCTGTAATACCTGCACCAAGGCATGCCCACAAGATCTGGAGGTCATGGATTACGTTCAAGCCGCCCTAAAAGGAGACTTTGATAAAGCGGCTGAAGAATCTTTTGACTGCATCCAGTGCGGACTCTGTGCAGCAAGATGCCCTTCAGAGTTAGTCCAATATCATATTGCCCAGCTGGCAAGAAGAATGTACGGAAGGTATGAGTTTCCACAACCGGAATACCTCAAAAAAAGAGTCAAAGAAATAAATGAGGGTAAATTCGAAATGGACATGGAAAAAATTATGAAAGCTAGCAAAAAGGAACTCGAAAAGCTATATGCTGAAAGAGAAAGGGAATCAGACTAGCAATAAGGAGAAAAAAATGGCTGAAATGAAACTTATTGGGGGTTACCCAGAATATATGCGTGAGTCTATAAAAAAGGTCGAAAAAACCAGGATGAAGAGGAAAGATTACACTCCCCCAGCATTCACTCCGGAAGAACAAAAAGAAGTGCTCCAGCTTCATCCGGATTTCGCTCCAGGCGGAAAAAGAAAATTATCCATTGGGCCCAATAAAGGAGACATCGGTCCCATTGAAGTATTGGATCTGCTCGAAGCTTACCCTCTTATTGAAGAGAACGATGTTGATCTTTCCAATGCCGATTTTAGCACTGAAATTCTGATAATCGGCGGAGGGCTCGCAGGAACAAGCGCAGCGATCTGGGCTAATGATAGCGGAGTTAAAACAAAAGATATCCTTCTCGCCAATAAGTTAAGACACGGTGATGCGAATTCAATCATGGCAGAAGGAGGAACGCAAGCCGCTGACAGACCTAATGATTCTTTATTCAAGCATTATTTGGACACCATGGGAGGAGGGCATTATGCTAATAAACCTGATGTTCTCAAAGGCCTGGTTGAAGATGCCCCTCTCATCATGCAGTGGCTTCTAAAACTGGGAGCCATCATCGACCGCGAAAAAAATGGAGATTTTGTTGAGAAATGGGGAGGAGGTACTTCCATAAGAAGACTTCATTCCTGCAGAGATTATACAGGCCTTGAGGAATTTAGAGTCATAAGAGACGAATTTCGCAATAGAGAAATCCCCTGCATTGAACATTACCCTGCGGTTGAGCTGCTTACAGATGGAAAAGGCAGAGTCACAGGCGCTGTTCTCTGGAACATTGAAACAGGAGAATATAAAATAGTCAAAGCAAAGGCCACTATCCTCGCCACAGGAGGATTTGGAAGACTTCATATCAGGGGCTTTCCTACCACTAACCATTATGGAGCCACCTGTGATGGAGTGGTTCTGGCTTACCATGCCGGCGCTAAGTTGAGAGACATAGATACCGTTCAATATCATCCAACCGGTGCTGCTTATCCTATCCAAATCATTGGCTATCTTCTCACAGAAAAGCTCAGAAGTTCAGGAGCTCAGCCTGTTAATAAAGACGGAGAAGCGTTTGTGTTTCCCCTTGAACCGCGAGATGTTGAGGCCTCATCGTTTATTAAAGAATGTTATGTTAAAGAGAAAGGAATCACCACGCCAACAGGTCTAAGAGGTATTTGGCTGGACACTCCCCTTATCGATATTAAAAACGGAGATGGATATATAGATAAGGCTTTCCCGGGAATGAGAAGAATGTACAATCGGTTTGATATCGACATGAGAAAAGACCCTGTTCTGGTCTTTCCCACTCTCCATTACCAAAACGGAGGAGTCGAGACCGACCCTTGGGGAAAAACAAATCTTGACGGTCTTTGGGTCGCTGGTGAAGTCTCCGGAGGAGTACACGGTAAAAACAGACTCATGGGAAATTCAACTCTTGATACTATGGTGTTTGGAAGAAGAGCAGGAATATCTACGGCAGAATATGTAAAAAAGAACAATCCCACTCTAAAACTAACTCTGGAACACACTAAAAAATACATAAAGCAGCTCAAGGATGCGGGCATAAAAACAGATAGGAGGGCTCCTATCCTTCTTCCTGACTATAGAGGAAAAGCAGCATTAGCCAGGATGATCGATGTTTTTAAATAAAGGTCGGATTATATAAGCCGGTCCTTTTCCAATATAAAATCTCATTGAGGTTAAACGGCTGACTTTTCAGTCTTTACTTGTTGTGTATTTATCCGTCTACTTCAAAATCCCCGCCTCTTCCGTTGTCTTCAGAACCTGCTCCTTCTTCAGCAAACTTTTGCTCCAAAGCAATTATTTTAACGAGGTTTCCGGGGTAGTTTTGCTTCTTTTTCTCACCGTAGGGATTGAACTGAACGCCGGCCTGGTATTTATAGCTTTTTCCCGGGTTGGGCGCAGACCACCTGACCTTTCCCAGAATCTCCAGAGGGATTCTCTCCCCGGGCACGGATACTTTCATTTTAATTCTTGCATTTATCTCAAGTTTATTCTGGCAGACAAACCGGAGTCCTCCCCGGCTCACGTCGAGCATAGGGCAGAATTCTTCGCCATACGTACTTTTTAATTTTGGAGAAATACGGAAGATCTTATAGTTAACTGTAGCGCCTGGAATCTCAAATCGAATGCAGGCTCTTCTCTCTATACCTTTTTTTTCCATAAAAGACTCCTTCTTGAATTCCCATGAATCATTTTCTTGTTGATCTTCCTAAATTTATACCATATCTTCTCTAAAAGTCAATCCTTTATAAATTAACCATATCCACGGTATGGTAATTTAAATGAATAATGTATCGGCATCTTTTATAAATTATCCATATCCACGGTATGGTAATTTACGAGTCGAAATTGCCGTAGATGCGAGGCACAGGGCATGAAGCTGTGGTCTCTCACTGCAAATGCCCTGTAACGACGCAGATACGGTGATAGCGGCTCGCCTGTAAGGTAAAAGATGCCGATAATATAATAAAATATGCTCTCTATGATCCACCTCAAGTATAAGGCTTAAAAAGCAAACAACAATACTTGCGAAAAGCAACTCTAATACTGAATAATGTATCGGCATCTTTTATAAATTATCCATATCCACGACGACTTGGGAATAGTCCGCCACTTTTAAAAACAAACGGCTGACTGCCCGGAGGAGCGCAAGCCTGTTTTTTCTCTGCTTCGGGTCATCAGCCATCACCAGGACATGATCGAAAAAGCTGTCTATGGTCGATCTGATCTCAAGGATATAATCCTGGGCTTTACGGAAATCCCCTGTTGAGATCAAAGGCATTATTTTTTCTTTCAGCGTGGAATAATCCGTATACAGCTTTATTTCCTCTTTTTCGATAAAAAGGTCCTGATTCATTTTCCTTTTTGGCTGTCCTCTGAGTATATTGTTCACTCTCTTGACAACAATGATCAATGAATTGAATTCAGGGCTGTCCTTTATCTCATCCAGAGCTTTCAGCCTTAGAAAAGAATAATATATATTATCAAATCCTGCTCCAAGGGCTGCGTTCACCAGATCATACCGGTAACCCTGTTTTTCATAAAGATGGCTGAGGCGGTCCTTAAAAAAGGCCTCACATTGTTTTATGACCTCTTCCTCAGGTACATCCAGGAGCTTTTTGTACTCCAAGATGGTTTTTTGGATCAGATGGGATAAGGAGAGACTTATTTTTTGGTCAAGAACGGTCCTGCAGATGCCCTGTGCGTTTCTTCTCAATCCAAAAGGATCTTTGGACCCTGAAACCTCTATCCCGATCCCGAATGCCCCTACTATGGAATCGATCTTATCGGCAATGGAGAGAACAGCCCCGTTCACAGTAGAAGGAGTGGGATCGTCCTGGCTGGCAGGCTGGTAGTGTTCATAAACTGCTTTCCAGACCTTTTCCGGGTAGCCCTGCTCTTTTGCATAAAGCCCTCCGGTTTTTCCTTGCAGAGAAGGAAACTCTCTGACCATTTCCGTGATCAGATCTACTTTACACAGCTCCGCAGACTGCAGGAGGAGTTTCTCCCCCTTAACACCGGTTTTTTTCGAAAGATATTGAGCGATCTGTCTGATCCTTGACGTCTTCTCTTTATAATTTCCTAATTTTTCCTGATGAAGGATCCTGCTGAGGAGAGATTTTTTTTCTATCAGGGATTCTTCTAAGTCATGTTTCCAGAAAAAACGGGCGTCTTCAAGTCTTGCTTTCAGCACTCTTTCGTTTCCCTTTTTTACCAGCAGGTTTTTATCGGGGCTTCCGTCAGACACACCGACGAACAAAGGGAGCTGCTTTTTGCTTTTATCCACTACTGAAAACAGGTTCTGCCCCACCTTCATGGCGGTGCTCAGGACCTCAATGGGTAATTTCAGGTAATCCTCCGGAAATTCTCCTATAAAAACAAAGGGATATTCCACGTCATAAGTGACCTTATCCAGGAGCTCTTTATCAGGATAAATGCGGGCATCCAGAGGAGCGAGCTTTTCCTTTATCTGTTCTTCAATCCTTTGTTTTCTTTCCCCGGCATCTATGATGACCCTTTTTTGTTTGAGTTTGGACAAATAATCCTTGAATGAGCTGACCTTGATTCGTTCCGGGAAAAACAGCTTGTGGCCGTATGTGTAATGAGTTGCCTGGACATCTCCAACCTTAAAAGGGATGACTTCTCCGCTTGCCAAACAAAGAATATTTTTTATCGGCCTGGAAAAACGCAGAGCGCTCTGCCCCCATCTCATCATCTTAGGAAAAGAAAGTCCCTCAATCAGTTCCGGAAGAAGTGACTTCAGCAGTTCTTCCGCCTCTTTTCCTTTGATTGATTTCTTGACTCCGACATATTCACCCTTTTTATTTTTTATGACCTCCAGGTCACTGACTTCAACATTGTTTGACTTTGCAAATCCCTTAGCTGCAGAGGTAGGATTGTTATTCTCATCAAATGCGGCTTTTTTGGGAGGCCCTATGACGATTTCTTGTTTAGGCTGCTGCTTCGATACGATCTCCCCATACAAAACCAGCCTTCTGCATGTCCCGAAAGTCTGGATATTCCCGGGTTCGTTCGTCTTGTCAACCAAATGGACATCTACAAGTTTGCTGTAAAGCCCTTGTTTCAACTGATCCAAAGCTGTTTTCACATGAAGAGCTGGCATCTCTTCTGTGTTGATCTCCAGTAAAAGTTCCATACGAGCTAAGACTCCTTTCCAGCCGTATAACTTTCAGCTATTTTTATAACCAGGGCCCTGATCTGGGAAATGATCTTGACTCTTTCTGTCACACTGATGGCGCCGCGAGAATCAAGAAGATTGAATATATGCGAGCATTTCAAACACATATCATAGGCGGGAAAAAGGAGGCCTTTTCTTATCAATTTCCTTGCTTCCCGAACATTCATTGAAAAGGATGTGTGCAGCGCATTGATATCGGCCTGGTTAAAATTGTACTCTGAAAATTCCTTTTCTTCCAGAAGTCTCAGGTCCCTGTATGTCACATCTTCGGACCACTTCAAGTCATATATATTATCGACTCCTTCCAGAAACATTTCCAACCTCTCAAGCCCATAGGTTATCTCCACAGGAACCGGGGACATCTCCTGGCCTCCGGCCTGCTGGAAGTAGGTGAACTGTGCGATCTCAAGCCCATCCAGCAGCACCTGCCATCCGACTCCCCATGCACCTATGGTCGGTGACTCCCAATTGTCTTCGTCAAATCTGATGTCATGTTCCTCTAACTTGATTCCCAAAAATTTCAGGCTTTCCAAATATTTCTCCTGTATGTCTGACGGAGAGGGCTTCATGATAACCTGAAACTGAAAATGCTTCTGGACTCTATGCGGATTCTCCCCAAATCTTCCGTCCGTGGGTCTCCTGGATGGCTGGACATACGCCACCTTCCAGGCTTTTTTGTCAATCACTCTGAAGAACGTGTCCGGAGTCATGGTTCCAGCTCCGACCTCCACATCATAGGGCTGTGCCAGATAACAGCCCTGGCCAGCCCAAAATTCCTGAAGTTTCATAATCAGATTTTGAATGCTCATAGGTCTCTTTCTCTTAGGGTTTCCATCTCAGATTTGGATTTCTTGCTGCAGTGGTCTCATCCAGACGGCGGACATAAGAATCATGAGGCGCTGACTTCAATATATCGGGATTTTCTCGGGCCTCCTCTGCGATCTGCTTCATAGCCTCAATGAAGGAATCCAGCTCCGCCTTGCTCTCCGTTTCTGTGGGCTCTGTCATCAAAGCCCCATGCACGATCAATGGAAAGGACATGGTCGGAGGATGGACTCCCAAATCGATAAGCCGTTTGGCTATATCAATATTCGATATGCCGTATTGTTTTTGATGCTTATCTGAAAAAACACATTCATGCAGAGTCGGTGCTTTGTATTTCAAATGATATTCTTTTTCCAGGCTTTTCCTAATATAATTAGAGTTTAAAACCGCGGTTTCTGATACCTCTCTCAATCCTTCCGGCCCCAGAGACAAAATATAAGCCAGTGCCTTGACAGCTACCAAAAAATTCCCGTAAAAACTGTGGATGCGACCGATGCTCTTTGGATAATCCTCGTCAATAAAGTACTGACCGTCCTTTTTCAAAACCCTGGGTAAGGGAAGGTAAGGTTCTAAAATACGGCCAACACCAACAGGCCCGGCTCCCGGGCCTCCGCCTCCGTGAGGCGTTGAAAAAGTCTTGTGCAGATTCAAATGGATCACATCCACGCCCATATCACCAGGCCGGCAGATACCCATCAGAGCGTTCATATTTGCTCCGTCCATATACACAAGCCCCCCTTTGGAGTGGATTATCTCAGAAGCCTGCTTTATCTGGTTTTCAAAAATTCCCAGTGTGTTTGGATTTGTGATCATAACGGCGGCTACATCTTTATCCATGTTTTTTGAAAGGTCATCCAGATCCATGGTCCCGGAATCATTAGACTTTATTTCCTTGACTTTGTAACCGCATATATGGGCGCTTGAAGGATTTGTGCCGTGGGCTGAATCCGGAATAAGAACGAATTTCCTCGGATCTCCCCTTTCCTCCAGGCAGGCTCTGATCAGCATCATCCCCGCCAGCTCTCCTTGAGCTCCGGCAGCAGGCTGAAAAGTAAAGGCATCCATTCCAGTGACCTCTGTCAGTACGTCTTCCAAAGTCTTGAGGACCTGCAGATTGCCCTGGGAAATCTCCGGATCTGAATAGGGATGGGCTGTTATGAAATTTTCTATCTGAGCAATCTTCTCATTGATTTTGGGGTTGTACTTCATGGTACAGGAACCCAATGGATATATCCCTTTGTCAATACAATAATTAGCCTGAGAAAGCCGGGTGAAATGTCTGACCACTTCCACTTCCGATACCTGGGGAAAATCCTTTATGCCGCTCCTTATTGGAATTTTGTCATTAAGGCCTTTTTTCTCAGGCACATCCAGTTTTGGGAAGCTGTATCCTTTTTTACCTTTATCGCTCATCTCAAATATCAATCGTTCACGAATCATCTTAAATTCCTTTCTTCTCCATTTATCAGGACGCCAACATGTCAGTCAAAATCCCTGCAAATCGATCTATATCCTTTTTCTGACTCACTTCGGTCACGCATACCAGACCGCAGCTATCGAGCTCAGGATAAAACCTCTTAAGAGAAATGCCCGGAATGATATTTTTTCTCATGAATTCATTTTCGACTTCTTTCCACTTTTTCTCTGTCTTAATAACGAATTCATTATATATCTCTCCGGAAAACGCAGCACTGACTCCACGGATGTCTTTGAAAAGGTCAAAAGCATAATTGGCTTTCTGTATATTCTGCCGCGCCCACTCCCTTAATCCATTCTCTCCAAGGAGTTCCAGGAATATGGTTGCCCTGAGAGCGCACAGCGCTTGATTCGTGCATATGTTAGAAGTAGCTCTTTCCCTTCTTATATGCTGTTCTCTGGTAGACAAAGTCAGGACAAATCCCCGATTTCCGTCGATATCTTGTGTTTCTCCTGAAATCCGGCCTGGAAACTGCCTTAAAAATTCCTTTTTGCAGGCCATAAACCCTAAGTAAGGGCCGCCGAAACTTAAAGGTATTCCAAAGGACTGGGCCTCTCCTGTTGTGATATCCGCTCCCATCTCGCCCGGAGCCTTAAGCAGGCCAAAAGAGCTGGCTTCGGCAGATACCGCTATAGACAGGGCTTGTTTTTCATGGGCATAAGCTGAAATTTTTTCTAAATCTTCAATAGTACCGAAAAAATTTGGAGACTGGCACACTACTGCCGAAGTATTGTCATCCAGGTTTTTTTCAAGTTCAGCCGTATCGATCCTTCCAGCAGCATCATAACCGATCTCCCGGACGTCCATACCAAGATTCCTGGTATATGTTTTGATGACCTGCCTGTAATGAGGATGGATCGTTTTTGGAACCAATACCTTTGACTTTCGATTGATGCGCATGGCCATCAACACGGCTTCAGCCGTGCCTGAAGCCCCGTCATAAAGAGAGGCATTGGCTATATCCATTCCTGTCAATTGACATATCAACGTTTGAAATTCAAATATCAACTGCAGAGTCCCCTGGCTGACTTCTGCCTGATAAGGAGTATAAGGGCTGACAAACTCTCCCCTGCTGCTCAAATAGTCTACGGCAGCAGGAATATAATGCTGGTAAGCTCCGGCTCCCTGAAAGGATAGGTATTCATTGTTTCTGTTTTTCCGGGCACATTCATGAAAATATTCCATTATTTCTGGTTCTGACTTTGCTGGCGGAATCTTCAAATCCCGGTTCAGCTTAATATCATCCGGAATGGAGTCAAACAGCTCCTTTTGGGATGACACTCCTAGGGCTTTGAGCATCTCTTTTTTGTCTTTCTCGCTTAAAGAAACATAACTCATTTTTTTTTCTTTCCTTAGAATTTATTCCTCATCTTTAATTCCTTCCAAATACTTTTCATATTCGGAAACAGACATAAGTTTATCCAGTTCTGATTGGTTCTTGACTTTAAGTTTTATGATCCAGCCTTTTGTATGAGGATCCTGGTTCAGAATCTCAGGATTATCATTCAATCCCTCATTTACTTCTGACACTTCGCCGGATATGGGAGAATAAATATCAGAGACAGCTTTTACGGATTCCACCACTCCCAGGGTTTGATGAGACTTCAGTTCTTCTCCGACATCAGGAAGTTCAACAAATACGACATCACCCAGCTGACTCTGGGCAAAATCAGTAATACCGATTCTTGCCTCATCTCCTTCTATCTTTACCCATTCATGGTCTTTTGTGTAACGAAAATCTTCTGGATACATGATAACCTCCTTTTATAACAATAAAATAATGGTTACATATTTTGCATTATAACTCAAATCGTCTAAAGTTTAACGCCATTCTTCGCACTGTGTTCTCGGCTGCTGCGCAACTCCTCCCGTCCACACCTGAATTTCAGTAAGCTCCCCTCAACCTCGACTAGTTCATCATCCAGGTTATTTCTGTTTCCTTGAATAAAAGGGAATAGTGACTATTTCGGCTTCCACCTTCTTATCCCTGATTCCAATGGCGATCTTAGTCCCTGGCTCCAAATAGCGGACGGGAACATAGGTCAAGCCTATGCTTTTTTTGAAATAGGGGGAAAAAGTTCCTGATGTTACTTTTGAAACCTCTTCATCTCCAATGAAAACCGGATAGTCATGCCTGGCAATACCTCTACCCAGCATCTCAAATCCTGCGATTTGTCTCTTCACCCCCTCCTCTTTCTGGCGCAGAAGACGGTCCCTTCCCAAAAAATCTCCTTTTTTGAATTTGATCAGCCATCCCAGTCCTGCCTCGAGAACAGTCGTGGTATCATCAATGTCATTCCCATAGAGCATAAGACAAGCTTCCAGGCGAAGAGTATCCCTCGCACCCAATCCAATAGGCTTTACCCCGAATTTTTCTCCCCTCTCAAATATGGATTCCCATATTTTCTCCGGTCTCGTGGAAAGGGTATAAATTTCAAATCCGTCCTCTCCCGTATATCCGGTGCGGGAAACAAGGGAGTCCTCCCCGCACACACGCCCTCTCCTGACTCGAAACGGCTTCATATCTTCCAGTCCGATTTCTGTCAGAGATCTCAGAATGTCCATGGACTTGGGTCCCTGTAAGGCAAGCTGTGTGTACTGATCGCTCACATTTTCCACTTCCACATCGAAACCACTTTTATGGTTCAGTACCCACTCGAAGTCTTTATCCGTATTGGCTGCGTTGACAACCAGCAGATATTCCCTATCATCAAGTTTATAGACAAGCATATCATCAATAAAAGTCCCTTCCGGTGTTGTCAGTGCTGAATACTGAGCTTTTTGAGTGTCAAGCCGGGAGGCATCGTTCGGAGTTAAAAATTGAACATAATCAAGGGCCTGGGGCCCGGAAACAAGAATCTCCCCCATATGGCTTACATCGAACAGACCAGCCTGTTTTCTTACGGCAAGGTGTTCCTCTCGAATGCCTGAATACTCCAAAGGCATTTCCCAACCGAAAAACTCGACCATCTTCGCTCCCATATCCATTTGATTCTTATAAAGCCTCGTTTTTTTCATATTTATCCTCTTTCTTTATTAAATCCGGATGCTCTTCCTATCCTGTTGTTTGACCTTATCTCATGAATGATCTAGGTGAAATAATTTACTACCATATAACACAGGGTTATGCAACCCAATTTTATGAATAATCCGGATATATGATATAATGTTGCGAAAAAACAATGATCACATTAAAAAAAGAGTTAAAAAAAAGTATCTTCCAGGTACTTAAGCAAAAATATCCCATTCAAATGGATGATGTTGAATTAGCCTACACTCCGGACATCAAAATGGGCGACCTTGCGCTTTCGTTTCCGTTCAGGCTGGCAAAGAAGCTGAAAAAAAATCCCCGGATCATTGCGGAAGAAACATCTCCCCTCCTCTCATCCCTGGATATCATCAAAAGAGTTGATGTGGCCGGAGGAGGTTATATCAATCTCTTCCTCAACAGGAAAGGCTATTTTTTAGACAGACTCAAGACTGCGGATGAGTCGTCTCTCCCTGCCGGTGAATCGAAGATCATTGTGGAACACACATCCATAAATCCCAATAAAGCAGCCCATATCGGCCATCTAAGAAATTCATGTCTCGGGGATACACTGGCGCGCTGCCAAAAATATAAAGGAGAAAAAGTCGAAATCCAGAACTACATCGATGACACGGGAGTCCAGGTCGCTGACGTAGTGTTTGGTTTTTTGGAGATCGAAAAAAAACCACTTGAAGAAATAAAAAAAATAAAGGGAAAATTCGACTACTACTGCTGGGATTTGTATACAAAAACGACCCGGTTTCTTCAAGACAACTCTGAGACTGAGGAAAAAAAATCAGAGATATTAAAAAATATAGAGGACGGAAAACATCCTGAAAGTGATGCCGCTCTCTACATATCAAGACGGATACTCAAGGACCACCTTCAAACCATGCAAAGGCTTGGGATCTATTATGACCTCCAGGTCTGTGAAAGTGACATCATTAAACTTAAGTTCTGGGAAAGCGCTTTCAATCTTCTGAAGGCAAAAAAAGCCACTTATTTTGTAAATAAAGGAAAACATAAAGGATGCTGGGTCATGAAGCTTGAGGGAAAAACGGATCAGGAAAAAATATTGGTCCGCTCAAACGGAACGGTCACCTATGTGGGAAAAGATATCGCATACCAGCTCTGGAAATTCGGACTGCTTGAAAAAGATTTCTTTTACACGCCCTTTATCAAGCAGAACAATAAAACCGTTTGGATCACCTCATCGGCCAATACTCCTCAGAAAGTCGATTTCGGAAGCGCAAGCAGAGTCTATAACGTCATAGACATCCGCCAATCTTACCCTCAACAAGTCGTGGTCCAGGGGCTAAAATCCTTAAAATTCTTGAGGCAGGCTGAAAAATCCATCCATTTTTCATATGAAATGGTCGCTCTTTCCCCCAACAGTCTGAAAGAACTGGGATATAAAGTTACAGAAGATGAAAAAAATAAAGATTTTCTTGAGGTCTCCGGAAGAAAAGGACTTGGGATCAAAGCAGATGACCTGATAGACCGGCTCGACCAAAAAGCCTTCAATGAAGTTGATAAAAGAAATCCGGAATGGTCTGACAAAAAGAAATCAGAGACAGCAAAAAGCATTGCCTGCGGTGCGCTGAGGTATTTCATGCTGAAATTCGCGAGAAATTCTATCATCGTGTTTGATTTTGAAGATGTGCTTAGCTTTGAAGGGGAAACAGGACCTTACCTGCAGTACACTTTGGTCCGGATAAACAGTATATTCAGCAAGCTCAGGAACACAAAAATCATAAAAAAAGAAGAGATAATATCCAAAATATCCGCAAAAAAATTATCTTTTGACAGCATGACCGATGAAGAACTCGACGACTTCTGGGAACTTGTTCTCTATGCCTCTAAACTGGATGAAGAAGTTCTTCATTCCATTGATACTCTTGAATTTCTGCATCTGGCTAAATTCACGTTCAACCTCTGCCAGAAATTCAATGCTTACTACCATAAATACTCCATTATCCAGGAAGAAAACGAATCCCTGAGAAATGCAAGGATCCTTACGATCTCTTACATATATAAAATCATAAAAAAAGCCCTGGATTTGATGGGAATTCCTCAACCTGAACGGATGTGAGGGCCGGTAGGATAAGAACTGTCAATCTCTATGAATTTTCTTCTTTTTCAGAAGGGACTTCTTCCCTTTTCTCAATCGTCTTAAAGCTTTTTGACAGCATGCCCATAATCTCTGAAACATTTTCAGGACCAACCGATTCTAGGTCAATATTCAAGGCATAACCGATTTCTTTCTTCTTCTTTGTTTTGATTTTTTCCTTGGTTACTTTTTTGATCCTCTGCCTGACATTTTCAGCTTCGTGCTTTTTGGTATTGGGCATAAGGATCATGAATTTATTCACGTTATACCTGGACACACTGTCGATTTTCCTTATATTTTTTTTCAAAACATCAGCTATGTTTTTAAGTGCCTTATCTCCGACATCAGACCCATGCTCCTTATTGATGGCTTTCAGATTCTCAATGACAATAATCATTACGGTCAAAGGACGGCCATAACGTTTACACCTCTCTGCTTCTCTCTCTACGATCCGGATAAAGTGCTTGGGATTCAACAGTCCGGTCAAAGGTTCGATCCTTGCCATATTTTCTATGGCGCCTAAATAATATATCTTCTCTATAGCCAAAACAGCAAACTCTGTTATGGTCTCCAGTATCTTTAAGTCATTCTCGGTATATTTCTGACTGTCGGTCTTATTGATCAATTCAATGACCCCGATCACATTATCATTCACTTTGAGAGGCACTCCCAATACAGTCCGTGCTTTGAATCCGGTCAGTTTTTCAATGTAATTGTGAAACTTTGATTCCTTGCTGACATCCTTAACGACCAGAGGCTTTCCTTTTTCAAAAATCCAGTTTGCCAGCCCTTTTCGCTTTGGAATATCCTTGCCTTCCAATTTTTCCGCACCTTTCCCTCTGGATTTTTTGAAGAAAAGCACATCTCTTTTTAAATCATTAAGGATCAACGACCAATGGACCGGAAAAAGCATTTCCCCGATTTTCTCCATGACCTGGTCCATGGCTTCATCTATCTTATTTGCTGCGGCCAGACCAAGTTCTCTATCAGCAAACAGTGAGATCTCTAAATATTCATCCAAGATTTTGTATTCACTTTCTCTTACCATCTTTTCCCCCTTGAGTTTTCATATCTCCATTATTTCGGTATTGGCGAAATAATCAAATGAAAATGAGGTCATATCTCCTGCTTTTTTCTTTGGAATCGGCATTAACCTTGCTGACAAAGGCTTATCCAGTTTGATAGCAAGAGAGGCAATATCCAGCAAAAGAGCGTATAATTTCCGGATTGACACATCTCCCGGGAGAGGAATCGTATCCAGACCTGTCCCGCAAACTGATGAATAAAGCAAGACATGAGTGACATTGAATAATCTTTCCCTATTTCTCTGAGCCAAACCAAAATCCTCCAATACAGGCAGCATGAGCCCTGAATACCCGCATTTTTTTATATCAAGCTGACCAAGACAATCAGTCACGCATTTGGCCGCAGCCAGTGTTCCCACTTCTCCGAACCGGCCCAATCCCAATTTCTCAAAAGCATAAGCTGTGCTTTCGTTTTTTTCAATGGAACTGGCAATAGAGACATCTATGCCGTTGTATTGAATGTTTTCCTTCCTGCTAATTTTTTTGGCTATCTCTTCTACCTTTAAAAACTCCTCCTCAAGTACTTTTTTCAGGATCCTTCCAGCTTCCTTGATGTCTCCGGCTTCGGAAAAAGCCCGATAGACCAGGTCACTGTTTTCAGTCCCTATCCCAAAAGAAACAGGCCCTTTGTGATAAGCCGCCGGGTAAAATGGGCTGCCCGGCTTTGTATTGAACAGCGCAGCAAATCTCAAGTTAGCGAATCCGTCTTTATCTATAAAAGCAAGCTTCCTAATGAGGTCTGCTGTTTTGTGAGCAGCCTCATGATTTGCTTTCTTCTCATCGGAGACCATGACCGTGCAAAAGGCAGTGGAAGTCGACCTGATAAAATCATATATATGAGGAATATTTGCTGGATCATAGGTTGTCCCGATATTGAAATAATCGATCCCGCTGGCAAGAGAGATCCTCTCGAAATCTTTAACTAATTCCCTCATTTGACCTGGTGAACTGAAGTATTCCTCCCATGGCTGGGTAGCCAACCGTACGGTCTGAACATCAAATCCGTTTTTAATGAATTCATCCTTGACTCTATTAGTGAAATCTGCGATTTCTTTAATTTGCTTTTCGGAAAGGGGTGCCTCCAAATTGAAACCTGTTGTGATTGTCCTGATCTTCATGTCTCAGCCTCTTAAAAAAATAAAAGTGAAAACCGCCCTTC
The DNA here is from genome assembly GCA_964611275.1 of uncultured Eubacteriales bacterium. GTDB lineage: Bacteria > Acidobacteriota > Aminicenantia > Aminicenantales > Aminicenantaceae > WJMT01. The sequence goes on along the minus strand of CAZSZS010000085.1, from coordinate 2,473 downwards.
AAAAAAAATCCATAACTGCCTGAAACTTCCAAAAAGCTTACAAAGCATTATACCTAATGCCCCCCATAGAGACAAGAGTCATTTCAGGAATACACCTTAAGAATCGGACCTTTGTAAAGCTCAACTATTTTTCTCAAAGATTAAAAAAGAGGATTTAGACTTTAAATAAACGCTCAATTGGTTTAAAATTGCACAGATGAAACAACAAACCTTAATCACCGGATTCCCCAGAATCGGGGAGAAAAGAGAACTGAAAAAAGCCCTGGAAAGATACTGGGCAGGGAAAGCGCCCATTGAAGAAGTGCAAAAAATCTCATCTGACCTGAGAAAAAAACACTGGCTCATACAGAAGGAAAAAGGGATTGACGTTATAAGCTGTAATGACTTCAGCCTTTATGACACTATGCTGGATACAGCTGTAATGCTTAATGCCATACCCGAAAGATTTAGAGACATCAGCGATAAAACAGATAGATATTTTGCCATGGCTAGAGGCAGTGATTCGGCTGTTGCCATGGAAATGACAAAATGGTTTAACACAAATTACCATTATATCGTTCCGGAACTCAGCCGGACCATCCAGTTCAGGCTTGATGCATCAAAGATCATCTCGGAGTACAACGAAGCCGGTAAACTGGGGATCAGCCCGAAAATAAACATAATTGGACCTGTGACATTTCTCGGACTATCAAAGGCACAAGAGGATGAAGACCCCTATTCCTATTTCCCTAAGGTCATCCCTGTTTATAAGGAACTGATAAAGGCGCTTTCGAAGCTTGACAAAATCGTTTATATCCAGATGGAAGAACCTGTTTTTGTTAAAGGACCTGACAAAAAGCAGCTCGAACTGCTTAGGAAGAGCTATGATCAATTAGCCCGTGTAAGGGATAATGTTAAGCTCATCGTCACGACTTACTTTGAGCACTCTAATGAAGCGACATCGGTATTGAGTGACACTCCTGTATGGGGCATCGGCCTTGATTTTATCCACGGCAAAAAGAATCTGGAAGCTGTGAAATCCATAAAGGACAAAAAGCTCATTGCAGGAGTGGTGGATGGAAGAAATATCTGGATCAATGATTTCGAGAACACTCTGAAGAGGCTCACCTCCCTGTGCAAGGAAATCGACAAAGACCAGATAATCATATCATCAAGCTGTTCTTTGCTGCATATTCCCTACACCAAGAAGAGTGAGCCGGAAAGTAACATCAAAAAGTGGATGAGCTTCGCCTACGAAAAGCTGGATGAGATCGCGCTTCTCAACAGAATGTTCCGTTCATCCGAGACGTCCGGCCCAGATCATGAGTCATTGAAAAAGAACCGCGTCCTGGTAAAAGAAAGGAAAACATCTCCTCTTATAAAAGACGAGCAGATCCTCAATAGAATCAATGATATACAAAAGATTGAACGAGCGGGAGCTTTCTCCGAAAGGATCGAACTGCAGGAAAAAAGACTGAACCTCCCTTCCCTTCCGACAACAACTATTGGAAGTTTCCCCCAAACAAAAAAAATCAGGCAGCTGAGAAAAGACTTCAGAAAAAAAGTCATTTCAGAGGCTGAATATGAAGAGAGAATTAAAAAATATATAGATGAATGCGTGGCCTTTCAGCAGGAGATCGGCCTTGATGTCCTTGTCCACGGCGAACCCGAACGCAGTGACATGGTCGAGTACTTCGGGGAAATGCTCAAAGGATTCCATTTTACAGACAATGGCTGGGTGCAAAGCTATGGAAGCCGCTGCGTGAAACCCCCGGTTATTTATGGAGATATAAGCAGGCCGGAACCCATGACAGTAAAATGGATCACCTATGCACAGAGCCAAACCAGCAGACCCATAAAAGGCATGCTGACCGGACCGGTAACCATACTCAACTGGTCGTTTGTAAGAGACGATAAAGACCGGGCAGATGTCTCCAGACAGATAGCTGCTGCTCTGAGAGACGAGATCCGCGACCTTCAATCAGCAGGAATCAAAGTCATTCAAGTCGATGAACCGGCCTTTAAAGAGGGATATCCTCTCCGTCCGTACAATATACCTGAATATGAAAGATGGGCTGTCGATAACTTTAAACTTGCCGTTTCCACAGCAAAAAGGGAAACACAGATCCATACTCATATGTGCTACAGCGAATTTAATGACATCATAAAAACCATTGAGGCCATGGATGCGGATGTCATTACCATTGAAAACACGCGCAGCGGAAATGAACTGCTGAAAGTCTTTACGGAAACCGGTTATTCCAATCAGATCGGGCCTGGAGTCTATGATATCCATTCTCCTCGAGTACCGTCTATTGATGAGTTCATAAAGCAAATTAAAAACATCATGAATGTTCTTCCGGCTGAACAGTTGTGGATAAATCCCGACTGCGGATTGAAGACCAGGAAGTGGAAAGAAGTAAGACCTTCTTTAAGCCATATGGTCCAGGCGGTCAAAATCGCCCGTTCCGGGCTTTTCTCATCTGATCCCCCA
>CAZSZS010000084.1:0-30825 GCA_964611275.1 uncultured Eubacteriales bacterium | reverse complement strand
GAGGGAAAGCCAGGATTTTTTCCCTATTGAAGATGGCTGGATGGGGTTTAAGTTGAGAGGACGGGGGCTGGCTCTTGTATTTGAATGTCCTGATAAGCAGTCAGCTCAGGAAATGATAGAACAAGCCTTATTAGATTTGTTTTCGAATTAAAGGAGGGTGTAATGAAGAAAGAAAAAATCACGGTTACCAGAAGGGATTTCATCCGGGGATCCGTAGGAGCTACGCTTGGATTTACCCTGTTGGGGCCGGATTGGCTCAAGGGAGCCTCCGGCAAAAGCAGCCGGAGTTCGGTTGTCATTGTCAGGGATAAAAACGTTATGGACACAGCTATGAATGTGGATAAAGAAATATTGAAAAACATGCTTGAACAGACACTCCTTCATGTAACCGGAAAGAAAAACAGGAACGAGGCCTGGCTTACACTGGTCAGCCCGCAGGATATTATAGGCCTTGTGCCCACTCCCCTTATGAACCCCACTCACGATGAGTTGATAGATGTGGTAAAGGAATCGTTGGTCTCCGTAGGTATCCCTGCAGAAAATATCAGAAATGCCCAGGGCCGATCCGTGGACCTTGAACCCATTACCGCCCTTATTTCACTCCCGGGCTTGAAGGCCCACTGGCTGACCGGTATCGGTACAGTGATAAAAAATTATATTCTTTATTCCGGAGCCCCCCGGAACTACCATCACCAGAACAGCACTAAATTGGGAGAAATCTGGAATCTCCCACAGGTCAAAGGGAAAACAAAGCTGATTTTAGTGGATGCGCTGCACCCGGTGTGTGATAAAGGCCCCCAGGTAGACCCCCGTTACAGGTGGCCTTATAACGGCTTGATAGCAGGGACGGACCCGGTGGCAGTGGAGGCGGTCTGTTTAAAGATCATCAGGACAAAAAGGGAAGAACTCAGGGGAGAACCCTGGCCTCTCTCACCCCCTCCAATCTGTGTCGAAGCTGCGGATAAGATCTATAAACTTGGAAACAGCGACCTTAACACAATTGATATTGAGACCATTGGGTGGGCGGAGAATTTATTGGTTTGATTACTGTTTTACCGCTCGATTATCTCAGCGAAAATGATTGATTCATTCGGATGGGTATCCGTACTTCCTCCTTTGATCGCCATATTTCTGGCTATAAAGACCAAACAGGTTTATCTATCACTAATGTTGGGCATCTGGATAGGTTGGACTGCTGCCAGCAGCTGGGATCCGTTTAAAGGGGTTGTGAGCACGGTCAATTCGCTGATTCATGTGTTTTCGAGCGCGGATAATACTCAAGTTATACTGTTCAGCTGTATGATCGGAGCTGTCATCACCTTTACACAGTATTCAGGAGGGATGAAGGGATTTGTCAAATGGATCGTGGGCAAAGGGCTGGTGAAAAAAAGGAAATCCGCGGGTTTGCTGGCCTGGTTTTTAGGGATTGTAATTTTTATAGAATCAAGTATCTGTATTCTGATTTCAGGGGCTGTGACCCGTCCCATTTTTGATAGGCTGAAGATTTCCAGAGAGAAGTTGAGCTATATCTTGGATTCGACATCAGCCCCAAAATGCGTGTTGGTTCCTTTCAATGCATGGGGCGCTTTAGTCTTGGGCCTTCTGGCCCGTCAGGGAGTCGAAAATCCGGTAAAAGTATTCGTCTCTTCTATACCTTTGAATTTTTACGCTATCCTGGCGTTGATGATTGTTTTGCTTGTCATCCTCACGGGAAAAGATATCGGGCCCATGAAGAAAGCAGAAATGAGAGTGAGAGATCAGGGCAAGCTGCTGCGTGAGGGTGCCGAGCCCTTGATCTCGGAAGAAGTCGTGATGATGAAGGAAAAGCCGGGCATCCCGCAAAGGCCTGTGAATATGCTCATCCCGGTGGGAGTTATGATGTTCATGATGCCTGTGGCACTTTTCATTTCAGGCAAAGGCCATATTATGAAAGGATCTGGCTCTGTGGCTGTGCTGTGGTCTGTGATATCAGCACTTGTGGTGGCGGCAGTGGCATACAGGGCACAGGGCATCATGAGCACCAAGGAGCTAACAGATACGTTTATGAAGGGAGTGGGAGGAATGATTCCCCTGGCTGTTCTGATGATGCTCGCTTTTGCCATCGGAGATATTTGCGATGTTCTGGGAACCGGAGCTTATTTAGCCCAGGCGGTCAAATCCACTCTTCCTGCTGTGATCATACCGGCCCTTGTTTTTGCTGTATCCGCACTGATCGCTTTTTCTACGGGGACCTCCTGGGGAACTTTTGCCATAATGATGCCTATTGGGATACCTATGGTCTCTCTGATCGGACTTAATCCTGCTCTGGTCACTGCCGCGGTTTTAGGAGGAGGTGTGTTCGGAGATCACTGTTCACCCATATCTGATACCACCATCATTTCTTCCATGGCCTCTGCCACGGATCATATAGACCATGTGCGGACCCAAATCCCTTATGCCTTGATCGCCGGAGGAGGGGCTTTGATCTTTTTCTTGATATTTGGGATTTTACTCTAGGATTTTTTTGGCTCTGGTTGACTCTTCTCAGTTTCAGGTTGTTCCGATTTTATAAGGCCCACTTTTTTTCTGATAGCCCTGTCGATTTCGTCCGCAAGGCCTTTTTTTTCTTTGAACAGTTTTTTCACGTTATCTTTTCCCTGGCCCAGTCTTTCGTCTTTGTAGGAATACCAGGTTCCCGCCCTTTCAATAATGCCGGATTCCACGCCGCAGTCGATCAGATCTGATTCTCTGGAGATCCCTTCACCGTATATTATGTCGAACAGGGCTTTTTTAAAGGGTGGGGCCAGTTTGTTTTTTACGATTTTGACTTTCACCCGGTTTCCGATAAAATCATCCCCTTCTTTAATTGAGGCTATCCTTCTTATATCGATACGGAGAGACGAGTAGAATTTGAGGGCTCTTCCTCCGCTTGTGGTTTCAGGATTTCCTAAAAAGAAGCCGATTTTTTCTCTGATCTGGTTGATAAAGATGAAGCATGTTTTGGACCGGCTGACAATGGCGGTGAGTTTGCGGAGAGCTTGGGACATGAGCCGGGCCTGGAGTCCGACATGGGCATCACCCATTTCACCTTCCAGCTCTGCTTTTGGGACCAGGGCAGCTACGGAGTCGACAACGATGACATCCACGGCTCCGCTTCTGACCAGGACTTCTGCGATCTCAAGGGCCTGTTCTCCGTAGTCCGGTTGGGATATCAAAAGGTCATCGATATTGACACCTATGCTTGCGGCATAATTGGGGTCCATGGCGTGTTCGGCATCGATAAAAGCGGCCTGTCCCCCCTGTTTTTGTGCTTCGGCAATGACGTGGATTCCTAATGTGGTCTTTCCTGTGGCTTCAGGGCCGAATACTTCGACCACCCGGCCCCTTGGAAATCCTCCGATCCCAAGAGCCAGGTCAAAAGCAATGGATCCTGTTGGGATGGATGGGACTTTGACCGCAGCTTCCTTCTGCCCCATTCTCATGACAGCCCCTTTTCCGAACTGCTTTTCTATCTGTGAAAGAGCGGCATCTATAGCCTTTTCTCTCGGATTGTTGTTTTTTGATTTTGCCTGTTGGTTCATTTCCTTCTCCTCATTCTCTTATGATTATATAAAATCTGCTGTCCAAAAATAAAGCCCTTCACAGAAGAACCGGGGACTATAATGGTCCTTTTCTATTTGGTGTAGTCGTAAAATCCTTTCCCTGTCTTTCTTCCGAGATAACCAGCATCGACCATTTTTTTCAACAGAGGGCAGGGTCTGTATTTAGGGTCTTTAAATCCATTGTAAAGGACCTCTATGATATAGAGGCACACATCTAATCCGATAAGGTCAGCAAGAGCTAACGGTCCCATGGGATGGTTCGTTCCCAATTTCATGACCTGGTCAATGGCTTCTTTTGTTCCCACGCCTTCCATAAGGGCAAAAACCGCCTCGTTGATCATGGGCATAAGAATCCTGTTGGCAATAAATCCCGGATAATCGTTTGATTCCACGGGGACTTTCCCCATTTGCTCCGATAGAGACTTGACAAGGTCATAGGTTTCCTGATTCGTATCCATGCCTTTTATCAGTTCTACAAGGACCATTAAAGGAACAGGATTCATGAAGTGCATTCCCATGAATCTACCGGACCGCTTTGTCAGTGCACCCAGCTTTGTTATGGAAATGGAAGAAGTGTTTGATGTCATTGTCACATCCGGAGGGAGGATTTCGTCCAGCTTAAGCAGGACTTCCTTTTTTACGTCAAAGTTTTCAAATACGGCCTCGATGACAAAATCACAATCTTTGAGATCCTGGATGGAAGTAGTGATCTGTATCCTTGCTTTTATTTTTTCTTTGTCTTCTTTGAGTTTTCCCTTTTCCTGGAACTTGGACAAACTTTTGTCTATTCTTTTCAGAGAATTTTGAAGAAGGTCCTCTTTAATATCATTAAGAGTCACGTCAAATCCTGATGAAGCTGCAGTCTGGGCGATTCCTGTGCCCATTGTTCCAGCGCCGACAACGCCTATTTTTCTTATGTTCATAAATCCCTCCTTTTTATATTATTTCGACGGCCATGGCTACCGCATCTCCCCCGCCGAGACAGAGAGAGGCTATGCCTCTTTTAAGCCCTCTGTGTTTGAGAGCGTATATTAAAGTCGTGAGGATCCGAGCGCCTGTGGCTCCTATGGGGTGCCCCAGCGCCACGGCTCCTCCGTGAACGTTTACTTTTTCTTTGTCCAGACCTAGTTCTTTGAGGAGGACAACCAGTTGAGAGGAGAAGGCTTCATTTATTTCGAAAAGGTCCACATCCTCCATTTTCCAATCAAGGTTATCCAGCAGCTGCTCTATAGCTCCTTTGGGTGCGTACATGACCATGCCTGGTTCAAGAGCATTTGAAGCCATTCCTAAGATTTTGGCTAAGGGCTTTAGTTTTTTGTCCTTAACCACATCTTCCGAGGCAATTACTAAAGCTGAAGCCCCGTCATTAAGACTGGAAGCATTTCCTGCGGTCACTGTTCCATCCTTTTTAAACACAGGCCGCAGTTTGGACAGCCTTTCCAGTTGAGCGTCTTTTCGGGGCCCTTCGTCGACGTCAAATATGACAGGATCTCCTTTTCTCTGAGGGACCTCAACAGGAACGATCTCATCTTTAAAATACCCTTTTTCAATAGCGTGCACCGCTTTTTGATGGCTGTTTACAGCATACTGGTCTTGTTCATCCCGGGTTGCGCCGAATTTTTCAGCAATGATCTCTCCTGTGATACCCATATGATGGTCGTCAAACGCGCACCACAGCCCGTCGTAGATCATGGAGTCTTTGAGCTTGAGATCTCCCATTTTTTGGCCTTCTCTGACTTTCCATAGCAAATGGGGACTTTGGCTCATGCTTTCCATGCCTCCAGCCACGACTATCTCATTTTGTTCCAGCCAGATAGAATTTGCAGCAAGCCATACAGCCTTTAATCCAGAACCGCACACTTTATTAATGGCAAAAGAATTGATAGTCGGAGGAATGCCTCCGTTCATGGATGCCTGTTTGGCAGGTGCCTGTCCTATTCCGGCGGACACCACGTTTCCCATGATGACCTCATCGACATCTGAACCTGTTATTTGAGCTCTTTTTAAGGCTTCCCGGATAGCAAATCCTCCGAGCTCTGTGGCCTTAAAGCTTTTTAAGCTTCCTAAAAAACTACCAATAGCCGTGCGGGCGGCTCCAATGATATAAACCTCCTTCAATTCACACATTTATTATTTTTCCTTTCGCATTGGATTATAAAATTCCTCTTCCTTTTACCATAATTCAGATATAACTGTAAACCATAATAACCTGGATTATTCATAAAAAAATGGCGATGTGCTTATTATTATTTTGTTTTCAGCAGTATTCAAGATTTTCTTACGAATATTTATCATATCTTTTTTACTCGTGTTGTTTTTCATTTTCATTTTAATCGCCATTTTTTTACCTTGCAGGCAAGCCGATCTCACGGCATCTGCTTCGTTACAGGGTACTCGCGGTGAAGGACCACAGCTTCGCACCCTGTGCCTTGCATCTGCAGCAACCTCGGCTTGTGAATTAACCAGTCTCACCTGGATTATTCATAAAAAAATGGCGATGTGCTTATTATTATTTTGTTTTCAGCAGTATTCAAGATTTTCTTACGAATATTTATCATATCTTTTTTACTCGTGTTGTTTTTCATTTTCATTTTAATCGCCATTTCAAAAATTGTTTTTTGCGGTTTGGTAGAGAAGCTCGTACTCTTCAATCAATCCCTCGTCTGCAAAGCTAAAGTAACAGTTATTCCCAATAATGATATGGTCCAGTACTTTGATCTGCATGACCTGTGCTGTAAACACCAGCTCTTTTGTAATTTCCTTGTCGCTCTCAGATGGAGAGGGGTCTCCTGACGGATGATTGTGCACAAAGATCAGGGAGGAGGCGTGGTGCTGGAGAGAAGCCAGGATTATTTCCCTGGGATACACAGCGCTGGAGTCTACGGTTCCTTCCGAGAAAGTCTTCTCGTCTATGATTTGGTTCTTGGCATTCATGAAGAGGACTTGAAATTTTTCCTTGCGGCATTCTCTGAGAGTGAGATAAAGATAGTCGAACACTTCTTTCGAAGAGTTGCACAAGGGTTTGTTCATCATACGTGACTTTAAAAAGCGACGCGAGACATCTCTCACCAGTTTGATCCCAAATACATTGTTGGGTCCGATTCCTTTTATCTCCCGCAATTCACTGGTCTCAGCTTCTAATACAGAGCCGAGGGTTTTAAATTTCCTTATGGCTTCCTTAGCCTGCGCTTTACAGTCATGTCTGGGGGTGCCCAGTGTTAAGAGGAGTTCTATGACTTCATAGTCAAGAAAACTGTCGATGCCACCTCTAAGGAATTTCGTCTTGAGCCTCTGGCGGTGTCCTTTTTGTTTTTCCATTTTATACTAACAAGGAGTTGCTATTTATATAGACGGCAGAGAAGGGACAATAATCCCACTTAGAGAGGAGGTTTTAGCGGGATTTGTTTCTGATATAGTTGTGCATTGATTTGGCAGCTTTTCTCCCGTCTCCAAGAGCCAGGATCACAGTTGCGTTTCCCCTTATGGCATCTCCCCCGGCGTAAACGCCCTCAATGTTTGTCTTTTGATTATGGTCAACATTTATCTGTCCCCAATTGTTCACTTCAAGCTCCGGAGTTCTTGACAGGAAAAGTCTGTTGGGCGTGGAACCCAGTGCTTCCACGATTGTGTTGACTTTGATTGTAAATTCACTCCCCTTTATTTTTATGGGGCGTGGCCGCCCGCTTTTATCTGTTTCCCCCAGTTCCATTTTATAGAGCTCGGTTTCCTTAAGCCAGCCGTCATCATCGCCTATTAGCCTTTTAGGGGCGACGAGTTCTTTAAGAATGATGCCTTCTTCAAGGGCATGCTGTATTTCTTCGGCTCTTGCCGGAGATTCCTTTTTTGTGCGTCTGTACAGCACATAGACTTTTTCCACGCCTAATCTGAGAGCGCACCGGGCTGCATCCATGGCTACATTCCCGGCTCCGATAATCCCTATGGCACCCCGGCACACAATAGGAGTGTCAAATTCTAAGAACCTATAGGCTTTCATAAGATTGACTCTTATGAGGAATTCATTTGCAGAGTACACTCCTTTTAAATTTTCTCCGGGGATATTCATGAACATGGGAGCTCCGGCGCCTGTGGCGATAAATATGGAATCAAATTCTCTTCGCAATTCATTGAATCTTATGTTTTGCCCTACGAAAAAATTAAGTTTGATATCCACTCCAATATCATTGAGGTATTGGATTTCATAATCAACTACCTCTGTCGGCAGACGGAAGGCGGGAATTCCATACTGCAGCACTCCTCCCGCTTTATGCAAAGCCTCAAACAGAGTGACTTGATAACCGAATTTTCTTAAATCCACAGCACAGCTTATTCCGGCAGGACCGGAACCTATGACCGCTGTTTTTTCCTTTTTCTCCTTGGTATGGAATTCTTCTTTTATCCCGTTTCTACGGGCCCAATCCGCGACAAAGGCCTCGAGCTTGCCTATGTTGATCCCTTGCCCTCTTTTTGACAAGGGGCAGACACCTTCACACTGATTTTCTTGAGGGCAGACACGGCCTGTGATCGCAGGGATGGGATTGTCTTCCTTTATTATAAAAAAGGCTTTTTTGAAATTACCATTGGCTATTTCTCTGATCATTTCCAGTATTTTCATGTTGATGGGACATTCTGTTTCACAGGGAAGGCCTTTACACTGAATGCATCGCTGTGCCTCTTTGGTGACTTCTTCTTCATTATATCCCAGCGGGACTGATTTGAAGTTCTTGATTCTTTTCTCAGGTTCCTGTTCGCGCATGGGGACGCGTGTTCCACCGAGTTCTATCATTTGGAAATCATCCCCTTCTTAAAATCCTTATAAGCCAAGATTTCTTTTTCTCGAAACATTGACAGACGGCTTATGACCGCATCAAAATCGACTTTATGGGCATCAAATTCAGGCCCGTCAATACAGGCCAATTTCATCTCTCCATCCACATAGGTACGGCAGCACCCGCACATGCCGGTACCGTCGACCATGATGGTGTTCAAACTGGCTATTGTTGTTATCTTGAAGGGACGGGTCACGTCTGCGGCTGCCTTCATCATCTGGGGAGGCCCTATCACGATAATACGGTTTATATTTTTGGCTGTTGGCTTTTCTGAAAGAATACTCTTAAGTACGTCCGTGACAAATCCGTGATGCCCTTTGGAACCATCATCGGTAGAAATATAGGTTTGAGAGCTTATCTTCTTTATCTCTTTTTCGAGAATCAGCATATTTTCCGTTCTGGCCCCGAGAATCGAGATGACTTCGTTTCCAGCTTCACCCAATGCCTTGACGATCGGGTATATGCAGGCTATGCCAGTGCCGCCTCCGATACACATCACTCTCCCAAAATTTTTGATCTCAGTGGGATTGCCGAGAGGTCCTACGCAGTTCAAAATCGAATCTCCCGCATTCAAAATGCTGAGCTCCAGAGTGGTCTTACCCACTACCTGAAAGATCAGAGCTATGGTTCCTTTTTGAGTATCCACACCGGAGACTGTCAGAGGAATTCTTTCGCTTTTGTCATGAATACGGATTATGACAAACTGCCCTGCTTTGAATCTTTCCGCTATATGCGCTGCCTTGATTTCTATTCTGTAAGTATCAGGGCTCAGTTTTTCTTTATTGACTATTTTATGCATCATCCGAGAACCCCTTCTTTCTCTAGGGTCGCCCATATGGCGAAATCAGGGCAGAACATCTCACACAGGCCGCAGTTCAGGCAGCGGTCTGCATTTATGACAATGGGATGTCTGTAACCGAGGGAGTTTTTTTCTTCAGAGAGCTCCAGGACTTCTGTCTGGCAAACAGCCACACAGATACCACAGCCCTTGCACCTTTCTTTTAGGACGAAAACCTCAACTTTTTGTCCTTTAATCGTCATTCATCCTATTTTTATCTAAGAATTTGCCAATAATGATTTTTTTTTGTCTCCGGATATCAAGGTTTTTGATGGGAACCCAGAACTGGATTTCAGAGTTGTCATTATAAAAGGCCATCCTTTCAACCGGGTCTAGAATTTTTCCTGTGGTTGAATCATATATCAGACAGGGAGAAAGGACCTCTATGACCGAAAGTCCTCTGACGGAAAAAGACTCCACAAAAGACTGCTTCATCCAACCCGCTCTAATAGGAGTCCATCTCGCTACAAATGATGCTCCGATAGAACAGGCCATAAAGGGTATATTAAAAGGGATTTCGAATTCTCCCTGGGTCGATGTGCGCATATAAGGAGTCAAGGGAAAGGCTTGGTCCCTGCTTAAGGCATATATCAAATTGTTGATATAGATGATCAGTATGTTCAGCTTCTTTTTTTTTGCTTTTTTAAGTTCTCTTCCTCCGGAGATAAGAAAGTCAGCATTGTTGAGAAAAACCACGATTTTTTTTTCTGGATTGTGCTCATTTATATGCACAGCCTTTTCAATGATATGTCCATCAGTTACTGAACAGGAGGGAAGGCATAAAAATTCAGCTATCTTGCCCGTGCATCCCACGCCGCTGATTATATAGAGGTCGTCTCTGTCAATATCTTTTTCTTTACAGGCTTCGAAAAAACTGTAAACAGCGGTTCCAATACCGCAGCCGGGACACCATACTGTAGGAAATATATCTGATACAAGAAAATAATCTGTAGGATGGAATATGTTTTCCAGAGTACTTGGTTTTTGTTTTGCAGTCATTATTTCCTGTCTAAAAATTTCCCTATTATAATGTGCTCTATTTCTTCGGTATTGAGGTTTTCCATAGGATGATCGTTTTCGATTGTTGCATTTTTAAGATAATTGCCCATCCTGTCAATTGTATTTCCTTCACAGCCACAGCTTGCATAATACATGAGACAGGGAGAAATGACTTCTATAAAGGAAAAACCGGGCTTCATAAGGCCCTCTTTCATGGAATAGGATAGTCTTCGGCAGTGAAGAGGAGTCCATCTTGCAATATAAGATGCTCCGTGTTTTTTCAGAAGATGGGGCAGGTTGAACACCTCTTTAGGTTCGATCTTTCTGCCTTCCCTGCTGAAGTTAAAATCAATGAATTTTTTATGAAAGAATAATGTGTTGCACACAAAGCTGTTTATATAAATGGCACAAATGTCTGTTCCCTTTTCACAGACATCCAGCAGGCTGTCAATACCGGTAACCATCATGTCGCTGTCACTAAAAAAAACGGTCACCTTGGATTGGGGATTTTTTTTCTTGAATTTTTTTGCTTCTTCAAAAGGTTTCTCAGATTCTATATTTTTTATGATGAGATGGTTGCTTATTTTCCCTGTGCAGCTGTTCCCTGAGGATATGATGACAGTTTTTTCTTTTTTTATTTCTAATTTCTTTAAGGTCTGGATAAATGTGTTGACAACAATGCCAATACCGCATCCAGGACACCAAATAGTAGGAAGGCTTTCAGGATGTAAAAAAGCATCAACAGGATGCTTTTGCTGCGTATTCATAACCAAGAATTTTGGCTTATACCGGCTGAGTTGTCAAGTTTTCTTGGGATTCAGTGCTTTCTAGGCAGAACAAGTGATCTTTCCGCGGCATATCTCCGTCCTCGCTCCACCCATCCCCCGTGGGGAACCCCTTCCGCTGCGAGCGGAGACACGCCGCTTCATCACTTATTTTTGATTCATCCTTTTTAAATTCAAGTACTCATTCTTGCGAAGAATCCCAGATGAAAAATAGTCGAGGCTTAGTTGTTATGGAAATATTTTCAAAATGGGAAGAAACGGGAGTTAATAGCCGTCTAAATGAAAAAAGAAAAAGGAGAAAAGAATGAAAAGAATCCCTCTGTTATCAGGAATTATGGTTTTATCGTTGTTGACATTGGGTCTCAGTTGGCAAAACGTTGATGTTTCTGGAGAATGGGAATTAACATCGCAGAGTCCCCGGGGTGAATTCACCCAAAATGTTCGTTTTGAGCAAGAAGGCGAATCATTAAAGGTAACCATGGAAGGACGAGGTGGAGGAGAATCTACGGGAGAAGGGATCATAAAGGGCAGTGAAATCGAGTGGACGATAACCCGAAGCACTCCAAGAGGAGAGTTCACCGCAAATTATACTGGTGTTGTGGAAGGCGATACGATGTCGGGTGAAGTGCAAATGGGAGATTTCGGTTCAAGGCAGTGGACTGCAAAGCGAAAGTGAGTTAAACTACATCTTTATACTTCGGAAAGAAAGACAATAATTGGAAGATTTTTCCCCGCCTTTCGTCTAAATGTTAGACAGAGGTTAAAAAAGTGGCATGGTTTTATGGAAGAAGAAAAGATAGTTCAGTCCGCACAGAAAGGAGACAAGGACGCGTTTGGAATACTTGTCGAAAAATATAGGAATAAAATGTTTTATTTAATATACAGCATGACAAACAACAGAGAAACAGCTGATGATTTGGCTCAGGAGGTCTTTATCAAAGCCTATAGAGCTCTTCCAAGGTTTAATCTCGAGTCGAAGTTCAGTACCTGGCTATACAGGATCGGCATCAACACGGTAAAGGATTTTTACCGGAAAGAGTCAGGTATAGAGAACGTAAGTCTTGATGACCATATAGAAATTGAAGACAGGGTTAATTTAAATGGAGAAAGCGAAAAGCAGGAAAAATTGGAACTCATTAAAAAAAGCATCGGCAAGATGCCGGAAAAGCATAGAATTATTCTTACACTCAGAGATATCCAGGGAAAATCCTATTCGGAGATCGCTGAGATCCTTAATATTTCTCCGGGAACTGTGGATTCCAGGCTTTTCAGAGCCAGGAAAAAGCTTAGAAAGTCTATGGCTCCTTACTTAAGTCTCTTTAGGAGGGAATCATGAAATGTAAAAAGGCAGAAAAGCTTATATCAAGGTCCCTTGACCGGGCTTTAAAGCCCGGGGAAGAGGAAGAGCTTTTAAAGCATTTGGAAGAATGCCCCTTATGCCGGCAGAAAAAGCAAGAATACGAAAACATATTTGGGATGATTAGAGAGCAGGTTTTTCCAGAACCCAAACCTTATTTTTGGACACGATTGAAACCCAAGCTGAAAAGAGAAGTAAGTTACGAATCATGGCTGGCATGGAAAAAATGGGGCTTGCGAGCTGTCCCTATTTCTCTGTTGGTTCTCATCGTATTCGCATCTCTGGTCATGATTTTTGTTCCTGCTGAACAAAAGGAATTGAGCAGTGCTGAAATCCTTCTGCAGAACCAGAATCCTTTTGTCGAAAGCCTTCCTTTATTAGAAGAAGGGCGGGTCGAAAACGAGAACATCCATCTTATCTTTACTTCTATAAACGGAGAAAATGGAGTTAGGAGATATTTTCCATGAAAAACAAATATAAAACAATCATAATCGTTTCCTTTATCATCGTGTTTGCTGCGGGAATCGTGAGCGGCATATTTTGTGATAAATTTTTCATAAAAAAAGACACATCAAAGCCTCCTCATGACCGAAAGCCGCCTCCTCCTTTCCCTACGCTTGAGATAATGTCTGAAGAACTTGAGCTGGATAGCACTCAGGAACAGGCAATCAGGGAAGTATTTGAAAGGACAGAGGAAAAAATTGATGAAGTAAGGCATCAGGTCGGCAAGCAGTTCTTTTCAATTAGGAAAGAACTTATTGATGATATAAAAAACATTCTCAATGATGAGCAAAAATTAAAATTTGAGGAGATGATAGAAAAACATCTACAGGAGAGAAGAAAAGCAGTTCAAAGAACTAAGGACCAATCAAAAAAAGAAAAGAAATAGGAGGATCAGATGAAAAAGAAAATAGTTATTAGTTCTGTAATAGGAGTGATTGTTATCTTTGTGATCTTATATTTTACTGTATTAAAAAACGGCAGTTCTAACGGACTCGTGTATTTAAAGGAGAAGGTAGACAGGGGTGATATTGAGGCCCTGGTCGATACAACGGGAGAGATCAATCCAGTGACCATTGTGGAGGTAGGGAGTCAGGTATCGGGTGAGATAGCGGAAATTTTTGTTGATTTCAATTCCACAGTGAAAAAAAGTCAGATAATAGCCAAACTTAATCCGGATCTTTTCCAGACCTCGGTCAACCAAAGAGAGGCGAATTACCTCAGTGCCCAAGCCAGCGTAGAGAAGGCGGAAGTCAGTCTTCAAAACGCCAAGAGACAAATGGACAGGACCCTGGAGCTTTTTGAGAAGGATCTGGTCTCGATTGAAGAGAAGGAAACCGTTGAGGCAAACTATTTCAATGCCAAGGCTGACTTGCAGCAGGCTGAAGCCAGCCTTGGGCAGTCCAAATCTCAGCTTGAATCGGCCAAAGTCGACCTTTCTCATACCATTATCCGGTCTCCGATCGATGGAATTGTGATCAGCCGTGACTACAATGTCGGTCAAACCGTGGCTGCAAGTTATCAGGCGCCTACGCTCTTTCAGATAGCCAATGACCTCTCTAAGATGCAGGTTGAATGTGGAGTGGATGAGGCAGACATAGGAAAAGTAAAGGAAGGTCAGAAAGTAAGGTTTACAGTGGATGCTTTTCCAAATGAGGAATTCCAGGGCATAGTAAGGCAGGTGAGGTATTCGGCTGTGGTTGAGTCTAATGTGGTGACGTATCCCACTATCGTGGATGTTGAGAATCCTGAGCTTAAATTAAGACCCGGAATGACCGCCACGGTGTCTATCATTGTGGGAGAAGCAATGAATTCCCTTCGTGTTCCCAATACAGCCTTAAGGTTTAGCCCTTCTCAGGAAGTAATGATGGAAGTTTTTGCAGAGATGAGAAAGGAAAAGCAGGGACAGGGAGGAGAAAACCCTCAGGCTAAGGGAACCCCCACAGGTATGCCTGGTCAAAAGATGGGATTTGGCATAGCACAGAACATGGGAAATGACAGGGCCAGTGTTTGGACAGAGGATGAACAGGGAAAACTCAAGATACTCTTTATACGTACAGGAGTAACAGATAACGTGTATACTGAAATAAAGAGTGATAATTTGAAAGAAGGCCAGGAAGTCATCGTTGATGAAGGAGAAGAAGGGGATCAGAGAAGACGTGGGCCTGGTGTGATGAGGATGCTCCGCTAAGACAGGAAAGGACAATGAGCGAAAACAATACTATTATTAAACTGGAGAATATTACAAAGACCTATGATATGGGTGAGACCAAGCTGGAAGCCCTGAAAGGAATTACCTATACCATAAAACGGGGGGAAATGATAGCCATTATGGGCCCTTCTGGTTCCGGAAAATCCACGCTGATGAATATCATAGGTTGTTTGGACAAACCAACAAAAGGAACCTACTATCTTGAAAACGAAAAAGTCTCCACTTTAGATAAAAACCGCCTTGCCGGTATAAGGAATAAAAGGATCGGATTCGTTTTTCAAAATTTCAATCTTTTAGCAAGGACGTCATCTCTTGAAAACGTTGAGCTCCCGCTGATCTATTCGAATGTCCCGGCAAAAGAAGCCAGAGAGAAAGCCAGGCAGGCGCTCAAGCAGGTCGGATTAGAAGGGTGGGAGGAGCATAAAACGAACCAGTTATCCGGCGGAGAAAAGCAGAGGGTGGCCATTGCCAGGGCCCTTGTCAACAGTCCGTCCTTGATCCTGGCAGACGAGCCAACAGGAAACCTTGATACAAAAACAGGGATGGACATCATGGAAGTCTTTAAAAGCCTCCACGAGGAAAGCGGGATCACCATTATCCTGGTCACTCATGACCCGGAAGTCTCAGATTATGCTGAAAATGTCATTCATATTCGGGACGGTCTCATAGAGAAAGAGGACAGGAGGGAGTGATGAAAATATTCAGAACCATAAAAGTTGCGCTAAAAGCTTTGACCAGGAATAAAATGCGCACTTTTTTAACAGCGCTAGGCATCATAATCGGAGTGGGAGCGGTTATAGCTATGGTGAGTATCGGACAAGGAGCGAAAAAGGAAGTGGAGAAACGGTTCAGTGAAATGGGGACAAACCTCCTTTTTGTAAGGCCCGGAAGCAGGGAATTCCGGGGACGTCATGGAGGAGGAGGAAGTTATGACACACTCACGGAAGCTGATGCCCGGGCTATTACTGAACAATGTGATCTGGTCCAGTATGTGTCTCCGAATGTCAATACCAGAGTCCAGGTCATCTATTCGAACAAGAACTGGAATACTTCCATATACGGAGTGGGTGATAAATACCCTTTGATAAGGAACTGGGAGCTTGATGAAGGGGCGTTTTTTACCGAAGCTCAGGTCAAGACAGGCCAGAAAGTCTGTGTTTTGGGAAGTGAGGTCAACAACAATCTCTTTGAAGGGATGTCTCCGATCGGCCAGGTCATAAGAATTAAAAAAATTCCTTTTAGAGTCATAGGGACCATGAAGGCAAAAGGCGAAGCCATGTGGTTTAGTCAGGATGATGTGATATTCATTCCCTACACCACAGCCCAGACGAGGCTGGTCGGGATAAACTATGTTCAATCCATTGATGTATCGGCATACGAAGGGAGTGATACAGCTAAGGCACAGGAACAGATAGAGGAATTATTAAGGATCCGACACAAGATCGCCCCCGGAGCAGATGATGATTTCAATGTAAGGAATATGGCTGACATACAGGAGGGTGCCTCGGAAGCCACTCAGGTCCTCACCATTTTGCTTGGGGGGATCGCTTCCATATCTCTGTTGGTAGGTGGGATCGGGATCATGAACATCATGCTGGTTTCGGTCACGGAACGGATCCGGGAAATAGGAGTAAGGATGTCAGTAGGAGCGAGAGAGAATGATATCCTGCTTCAATTTCTCATCGAAGCTATTGTCCTGAGTCTGATGGGAGGCATCTTAGGGATTGCGCTGGGCGTTGGGAGTTCCAAGCTCATTGCTCAATTTGCAGATATGGAGACCTCTGTTTCTTTAGGTTCCATTTTGCTTGCTTTTTTATTTGCCGGCTCGGTCGGTGTTTTCTTTGGTTTTTATCCAGCAAGGAAAGCCTCCAAGCTTAATCCTATTGATGCTCTTCGTTATGAATAAAAATAAGCTCAGATGAACTAAAGAGACTAAAAAGGCAAATTGTTTTGAAACCATAAATTAAGAATAAGAGATTGAATATTAGGAGGATAAGATGCAAATGCGAAAATTAACCGCAGCCCTATTGCTTTTAGCAGGGGTTTCATTATTCCTTAGTGCTCAGAATGAGCCGAATGAAGCCTCATTGTCACTGGAAGAATGTATAGCAAAGGCATTAAAGAACAATCTAAGTGTCCAGGTGGAACTCATAAGTCCGGAATTGGCAGAGCTCTCAGTGGCCGCAGCTCAGGAAAAATTTATCCCATCTTTTTCAATGAACTACAACCGCAGGGATCAGAATTCGGCTTCCTATTCCTGGCTTGATGCTGAGGGTACAGTAAAGACATTAAGCAACAGTTTTAGCACTGAGATTTCACAGCAGCTGCCGACCGGCGGTACTTTTAGCTTGAGCCTGGATGGATATTCCTATGACACCAACAGGAACTTTATGACCATAAATCCCCGATACGAGAGTACGCTTAGTCTTGATATAACGCAGCCCCTTTTAAAAGATTTCGGCCTGAAGATCAGCAGAAAGGATATTATCGTAGCCAAAAACGAGCTTGAGATCTCTGAAAGGGATCTGGAAAGGTCGATCCAGGAGATTGTGTATCAGGTAGAGCAGGCCTACTGGAATTATGTGTATGCGATTGAAAACCTGGATGTTCAAAAGCAGTCCTTGAAGCTGGCAGAGGACCTATTAGAAAAAAACAAAAGGTCTGTGGAAGTCGGGACCATGGCTCCCATTGAGATCATAAATGCCCAGGCAACAGTGGCCCAACGCCAGGCGGACATACTTGCCGCTGAAACCGAGGTCAAGAACAATGAGGATATATTAAAGACCATCATAAACCTTACTTCTGATATTGAGATGCCGAGAGGGGTCACTATTGTGCCAAAAGATAAACCAGAGTACGAGAAGAAGGAGATAAGCCTGGATGAAGCTCTTTCCATTGCACTGCAGAACCGTCCGGATTTGGAGTCGACCAGGATATCGCTTGAAAACAGTCAAATAGACATGAATTACACTAAGAACCAACTTCTTCCGGGATTGAATTTTTCCGCTTCATATTGGAGTCCGGGTGTTTCCGGAGACCGGGTATTGTATCTAAATGATAATGTTCTCTCCGGAATAGTCGTAGGCAAAGTACCGGGAGGGTTCAGTGATTCCTTTTCAGATGCATTTGCCTTTAGATATCAAAACTGGTCAGTGGGTTTGACTCTGGATATTCCTATCAGTAATTTGTTCTCAAGGGCTCAATTCAAACAGGCCAGATTAAACCTGGAGATGGCAAAACTTCAGTTGAAAAACCAGGAACAGGAGATATTCCGGGACATAAAAATAGCTGTCCGCAACGTGGCGACAAATTATGAAAGGATACAGGCCTACAAAGCAGCCAGAGAACTGGCGGAAAGGCAGTTGGAAGCAGAAGAGGAAAAGCTGAAAGTGGGACTCAGCACCAATTACCTTGTGCTGCAGTATCAGTCGGACCTTTCTACGCAGAGAAGTCAAGAGCTCAAGTCTATCATAGACTATAAGCTTTCCCTTGCAGGGCTTTACAGAGACCTGGGAATCAGTTTGGACGAGAATAATATTTCGATTATGGACATAAAATAGAAGAATATTTATTATATATGCTTTTTATTGTTGCATTTTTCATGAAAGGCATTTGCGTCCCTGGACAGTGCTTAGGGGCAGCGCAGTGTTCATGTCCATAGGTTAGAGTAAAAAAGAGGAAATCCAGAAGTCATTTTAGTAATGTACCAGAAACATATAAAAATTTTCGCATCACTGGCTCTTGTTTTGCTGAGCGCCCTTTTTTTGCCGGCTTCAGAAGGTGATGGAAATTATAATGTGAAAGCCATTGAGTTTTCCTCTGCCCCTGTTATAGACGGAAGGCTGGATGAGCCATTCTGGGAAAATGCGGCTTTTCTCAATGACTTTACCCAATTCGAGCCCGTTGAAGGCGGCGTTCCTTCAGAAAAGACAGAAGCCTATATAGGATATGATAAAAAAAACCTATACATTGCTGTGCGGTGTTATGATTCCAGACCCAAGGCGATTAGAGCCAGTCTCTGTAAAAGGGACAAAGCTGAAGGGGATGACCAGGTAACCATTTATCTTGATACGTTTTATGACAAAAAAAGGGCATTCACTTTTCAGATAAATCCCTGCGGTGTTCAGACTGACGGGATATATAATGAGTTCCAGAGAAGAAGGCCGGGAGGCGGTTTTGATAAGATCGATAGGACATGGGACACTTTTTTTCTCTCAAATGCTACGATTGATGAGAAGGGATATACCATTGAGGTTCAAATCCCTTTTAAAAGTCTCAGGTTTCCGGATTCGAAGTCTCAGATTTGGGGTCTTCAGATACAGAGAGATATCCAGAGAAACAACGAAGAGATCTACTGGTCGCCTCGTTCCAGAGATGCAAATGGTTTCCTCACACAGGAAGGGATTTTGCACATTGAAGGGGAACTTGAAAGAGGAAAGAACCTGGAAGTGATGCCGGTCGTCACCGGGAAAAAGATGGATGAAGATAAGCTGAGACCCAAACCCGGAATAAATTTAAAATACGGGATCACATCTGATTTAACGACTGACCTGACATTGAATCCGGATTTCAGCCAGATAGAAGCTGATATGCCTCAAATCGATGTCAACCAGAGATATGAACTGTACTATCCGGAAAAAAGGCCTTTTTTTCTGGAAGGAAAGGATATTTTTGATACTCCCATTGAACTTCTCTACACCAGGGATATTATCAATCCTTTGTGGGGAGTAAAGCTTACAGGAAAGGTAGGAAAGACAAGCCTTGGTTTCCTGAATGTTTTTGACGAGACGCCTTCGATTATAGATATCCCCAATGCATCAGAAGAATATCAGGAAAGCCTGGAACACGGAATGATCAATGTTTTAAGGCTCAAGCATGATGTTTTTCAGGAGTCCTATATCGGATTTATTCTCATGGACAAGGAAACCGGTGAGGGATGGGGTTCTATCTTCAATAATTATAACCGTATCGGCGGGATAGACGGCAATTTTAAATTTAGTGAGTACTATAGATTTTCTTTTCAGATTGCAGGCTCCTCAAGCAGGGTCAAGGACGAACAGACAGATGTCGTGCCGGCCATGAACTTTAGCCTTTCCCATGTTTCCCGCCACTGGGATATTTCGGCTGAATACACCAGTCTTCCAGAAGAATTCGAGTCTTCCTTAGGATATTTCAGGCGGAAGGACATCCGCTCTTTTAGAACGCGCTTATCCTACAGCATACTTCCCCAGAACGATATCATTGTCAACATCCGGCCCAGCATTGATTACACCAGAATCTATGACTTTGATAACAATCTCACTGATAATGAGATACGGATCGGAGGCTATGTCAGCGGGTGGCGGAACTCGTTTCTTTACTTCGGAGTCACAACAGGCCTGGAACGATATGAGGGCGTTGATTTTTATAAAACAACATTAAGGTCACGCCTTGAATCCGAACCTTTCTCATGGTTGACCGTAGGCTTATCTTTTTCTACAGGGGGCGGCATAAGTTATGATGATGAGTATTATGAGAAGGAACCTTTTTTAGGATATAAAACGTCGTACGGCTTGCAGGCGACACTCAAACCTCTGAGGAATCTAAGATTCCTCTATGATTACCGGAACGATATTTTTTTAAAGGAAAGGGGGGGGGAAAGGATCTACCGGATCAATCTCATAAGTCAGAGGATTTCCTATCAGTTATCCCGCACACTGTCTCTCCGTCTCATCACAGATTACAATGATTACGACGGAGAACTTTATAACAGTGTGCTTCTGAGTTATGAATTGAGGCCGGGCACCGTGTTTTATTTGGGAATGGATGATAACCAGGGAAGAGATGATCTGGGTATATTCCGCAAAGAGGGGAGATATTATTTTCTTAAATTTTCTTACTGGTGGCGGATGTAATCCGCAAAATCTCGACTCGTGAATGACACCGGCTCAAGGATTTATGTTTTGAGATATTTTTTTAGATATTGTGCGGTATAGGAATCTGTGGATGCAAGGCATTCTTCAGGGGATCCCTGGGCTGTGATTTTCCCGCCTGCGTCTCCCCCTTCTGGCCCAAGGTCAATGATGTGATCGGCACACTTTATCATATCCAGATTGTGCTCGATCACAACGACCGTGTTGCCTCGGTTTACAAGTTTCTGGAAAGTGCTGAGAAGAAGAGATATGTCATGGAGATGGAGTCCTATGGTGGGTTCGTCAAAAAGATAAAGGATCCTCTTTTTTTTCTGGTGGACCAGATTGTGAGCCAGCTTTATCCTCTGCAGCTCACCCCCAGAAAGGGTGGTGGTCGGCTGCCCTAGCCTGAGGTATCCCAGGCCGACTTCTATAAGCGGACTGAGTTTTTTCAGAATATTTGGTTGGTTATGGAAAAAATCACATGCTTCTGAAGCACTCATATTCAGGACATCATCTATGTTTTTATCCTTGTATTTGACTTCAAGGATTTCCTTTTTAAAGCGTTTTCCCTTACAGACATCACAGGTGAGGATCACATCGGATAAGAACTGCATTTCCACGATTTGCTGGCCCGCTCCTTTGCAGGCTTCGCATCTTCCTCCGGAGGCATTGAATGAAAAAAAACCCGGACTGTATCCATGAGCCTTAGCCTCACGGGTCCTGCTGAACAGATCTCTTATGCCGTCCATGGCTTTCGTATAAGTGGCGGGTATGGAACGGGGAGATGTGCTCAAGGGAGACTGATCCACTGTAATGATTTTATCGATGTGCTCTTTTCCGGTGATCTCACTGAATCCGTCAGAGGCTTCCCCTGTCCAGCCTTTGTACAGCACATCGAAAATAAGAGTGCTTTTCCCGGAGCCTGATACTCCGGTCACGCAGGTAAAGAGGTTTAAAGGGATCTTGATATCAATATTTTTAAGGTTGTGTTTACGCGCTTTTGTAATGGTTATGAATGTCCTGGACCGCCGTCTCTTCTCAGGGATGCTGATTTTTTTTTCTCCCTTCATGTACTGAGAGGTCAGGGTCGAGGAGCGGTTGATAAACTCTTTCATGCTCCCTGCAAACATGATCCGGCCGCCGTATTCTCCAGCTCCTGGTCCCATGTCAATCAGATACTCTGCGGATTTTATGATTTCAGGGTCATGCTCTACCACGAGCACTGTGTTTCCTATTTTTTTCAGGGATTTGAGTATTTCGATAAGGCGGTGATTATCCCGGGCATGAAGCCCTATGCTGGGCTCGTCAAGAACAAAAAGTGTTCCGACAAGAGAGGCGCTGAGGGCAGAGGCAAGATTGATACGCTGAGCCTCTCCCCCGCTTAGAGTGAACGTGATGCGGTCCAGGGTTATATAGTCAAGCCCGACTTCCAGAAGAAATTTAAGCCTGTTCTGGATCTCTTTGATCAACCGGCCGGAGACGTTCTTTTGAAAGGGGGTCATGTGTATGGTGCGGAAGAATTCATAAGCCTGCCTTACTGTTTTCTGTGTGACTTCCCCGATGGAAAGCCTTTTGATCTTCACATGCAGTGCTTTCTGGTTGAGCCTCATCTGACGGCATTCGTGACAAGGGATGTATTTTCTGTAACGGGAGAGGAATACTCTGACCTGGACTTTATATTTTTTTCGTTTAAGGCGTTCGAAAAAACCCAGAACTCCCTTGTAGGATCCATCTCCTTCAAAGATGAATCGCTGTTGTTCTTCTGTTAAGTCTTTAAAAGGAACGTCAGTGGGGATCCCTTTTTCCTGAGCCCGGTTCAATAGATTTCTCATTCGTCTATATGAAGAAGGCTTTGTCCACGGTTCTATAGCGCCGTCTTCAAGGGAGAGCTCCTTGTCCGGTATGATTTTGTCATTATCCAGTACGGCCAGGTCACCAAATCCATGGCATGAGGGGCAGGCTCCCTGAGGATTGTTGAACGAAAAGAGACTTGGAGTCAGTTCATCATATTCAATGTGGCAGTGTTTGCATTCCAGCCGGCTTGAGAAAGCATACGTGCTTCCGTTGGGGGCGTAGACCTGGACAGAGCCTTCTCCTTTTTTTATAGCTGTTTCCAGGGAATCGACCAGCCGTTCCCTTTCTCCTCTGTCAAGAGTCAGGCTGTCCATGAACACCTGAAGGGATTGGCCCTCTTCTCTTTCAACCTTTTTCATGTTGACGACCTTGTTGTTGCGAAAGATACGGAAGAAACCGTCCTTTTGAAGCGCCTCGAATCCTTTATCCATGCTCCAGGGAAAAGTGATGGTGATCTTTGTATGGGGTGGCAGTTTGTAGAGCGTATCGACCATATCATCGATGGTATCTTGCTTTACCGGTCTTCCGCATTTAAGGCAGTGGATGACACCGATCCGGGCATAGAGGATGCGCAGGAAGTCATATATTTCCGTGACCGTGGCGACTGTGGAACGGGGATTTTTCGTAGTGGCTTTTTGCTGGATGGCAATGGCAGGAGTGATTCCTTCTATCTTGTCTGCATCTGGTTTTTCCATTCTTTCCAGGAACTGCCGGGCATAAGAAGAGAGGGATTCGATGAAGCGGCGCTGTCCGTCAGCATAGAGAGTATCAAAAGCGAGGGAGGACTTTCCTGAACCTGAGACTCCTGTAACAATGACCAGTTTGTTCTGGGGGATATCCAGGTCTATATTTTTGAGGTTATGGACCTTTACTCCTCTTAGAATGATTTTTTCTTTATTCATTTTTTCGGTAACTCTCTATTATAAAACGAATATTCATTTTAGCAATTTTGAAGTGAATATTGTATATTGTTTCACGAATAGACAAAGAATAAAGAACCGGGAAAGGAGTCATGGATGAAAAAAGGAACAAAATATGCCTTGATACTGGGAGCTATTCCCTTTATAACCCTTGTGTTTGCTCTTCCGCTTGTCAACCGCATTAAGCCTGTGGTGTTTGGTCTCCCGTTTATTCTTTTCTGGATCCTGTGTTGGGTGATATTAACCCCGCTCATTCTTTTTATCGCGTACACGCTGGAACGAAAGCTGAACAAATCAGAAGATGGAGACGAAGAGTGAATACCGCTCTTTTGATTATCTTTGGAGTCATTGTATTTTCCGGCTTTGTAGGGATCTATGCCGGAAGAAACTTGAAGATGAACCTGGAAAACTGGACCGTAGGAGGACGGAAATTCGGGATCATACTGATCTGGCTGCTCATGGCCGGCGAGATCTATACCACGTTTACTTTTCTGGGAGCCAGCGGATGGGCTTATTCCAAAGGAGCCCCCTCTTTCTATATATTGATCTACGGGACTCTGGCGTATGTGCTTTCTTTTTTTATTCTCCCGAAGTTATGGAGGATCGGGAAAAAGCACGGACTTCACACCCAGCCTGATTATTTCATTCACCGGTACAACAGCCGGTCACTGGGGATTCTGGTAGCCCTCATAGGAGTGTTTTCCATTGTTCCCTACCTTCAGCTTCAGCTCCAGGGATTGGGCTTTATTGTGAAGGTGGCCAGCAACGGGACGATCCGCTCTGAAATAGCGATTCTCCTCTCCTTTGTTCTGACCTGTGTTTTTGTTTACACAAGCGGTTTGAGGGGGGCTGCCTGGGTCTCGGTCATAAAAGACACGCTTATGATCGCGGCTGTGTTTGTTGTGGGGCTTGGTGTGCCTTTGATTTACTTTGGGAGTTACGGAAAGATGTTCGAGGTTTTGATAGAAAAGATGCCGGAGCATCTTGTGTTTCCGGGGGCCGCACCGCATATGGATGTGTGGTGGGTGATGTCAACCATTCTGTTGACATCTTTGGGATTTTACATGTGGCCCCATGTTTTCGGGTCTGCCTTTTCAGCAAAAAGCGATAAGGTCATAAAGAGAAACGCCATTATCATGCCTTTCTACCAGATCCCCATACTGCTTATATTCATGGTGGGATTCACGGCTGTTCTGGTGATCCCCGGTCTTGAAAACGGGGACCTTTCCTTTTTATCCCTGGTAAACAAGACATATCCTTCCTGGTTTATGGGTTTCATAGGAGCGGCCGGAGCGGTAACAGCCATGGTCCCGGCAGCGATCCTGGTGCTTTTTGCATCCACGCTTTTAAGCAAGAATGTGTATAAAGCCGGATTTGACCCCGGTGCGGACGATGAAAAAGTCATGAGGCTTTCCCGCTTCATGGTGATCGTGATCATGACAGTAAGCCTTATTTTCGCCCTCTTCATGCCTAATGAACTGGTTAACCTGCTCATTCTTGGCTATGACGGGGTATGTCAGTTCTTTCCGGGAGTTGTATTCGGGCTTTTTTGGAAAAAGGTTTCCAAGTCAGCAGTGATGGCAGGTCTTGCTGCGGGAATTATGACAGCGGGGGTGCTGATCTTAACCGGAAACGACCCCTTTCTTGGATTGAATGCAGGGTTCGTAGGCCTTATTTTGAATCTGGTTGTGACTGTTACTACAACTCTTCTCAAAAAAAAATAACCGGATAGGCGGCGCTTCAGCCTCTGCTGAAAATGGTGAGTTGGAATCAGCGTTGGTTGACGAAGGTGCGGTTCCATCCTGTTAAGGCTGAAATAACAAGTACAGCTAACAAAGCCCAGGAATATGGATTCAAATAAGAAAGGCTTATGGGAAGTCTGGGGAGCCGGAAAGAGTCAGCTGCTGATTGGAGGGCTCCGTACCAAACCACTACGGCTATGTGCCAGGGAAGCGTGTAGAAGAGGCTGCATACCGCACAGTCCATCAGATTAGCTTTTCTGGCTGGAGCCAGATTGAATTTGCCTCCTAAAGATTTGACCAGACTGGGGCCCACCAATAGTTCAGCTGCTGCGTTCGAGGCAATGGGTATGGAGGCAATAATGGTGGAGAGAATAATAAACAGTTCAGCTTGTTTTACGGTCTTAACAATGCTTTGCTCCAACTTTGTTAATATTTTGGCCAAAATACCGCTTTCTATCAGCACTTGAGCGATTCCCAGCATCAATAAGGCAAAAATAATGGCTCCCACTACACTGCTTATTCCGTCTTGGATGATCCCGGTCGATTCTCCCCTGACTCCGGGTATCCGAAAGAGTTCGTTCAGGCGGATCTGTCCTATCACGAGCCCGATAAAGACGGCAGAAACATTGCCGTAAATCAGCGACTCGATAAGATGTCTTCCGGCCAGGGCAGAGATGATCACCACTGCAAAGCTGATGAGCATCAGCATCCCTGCCGGATCTGTCTGGGCTTGCATTTCAGGGAGAGATTGCCTGCTCCCTCCGCCTCCGAATATAAAGATGACGGCTCCGGAAAAAAGAGCTGCAGTCATAGAAAGGGGAAACCGGCTGCGGACCACATCCCGCATTTTGGCTTCCTGAGTATAAGCCGAGACAATGGTCGTATCAGATATGGGCGCCAGATTGTCTCCAAAAGCAGCTCCGGAGAGAATTCCGAGCGCCAGTACAGCCGGATTGGCTCCCAGAAAAATACCGGCTGGATACAATACCGGGACAAGGGAGATCACAGTCCCTGTGCTGGTCCCTGTTCCCATAGAGAAGATCATAGCGGTGAGAAAGGAAAGGAACGCAAACAAGGCCCCATGGGCTCCTGTTTTTAATCCGAACCAAAGCAGGCCGCTCACCAGCCCTCCGGCCACCATCAGCTTTCCGAAAACACCGGCAAACAGCCAGGCTGCGACAATGACAATGCCGTTGTTATCTCCCAGGCCTTTTATTATGGTGGTACAGTAAAAGGCTTTGTTTTTAGCAAAGAACAAGCCGATGAGCAGTGCCAGCCAGCCCGCTGTCCAGAGGGCTTTGACTCCGGCCGTTCCTCCAATAGAAAGAACCGTTAAAGCGCTGATAAGAACAACCAGCGGCGCAAGGCCTCCCCAAACGCCACCGGCCATTTTAAGTTTCGGCTCTTCCAACACCTTTTCCTTATATTTTAAATATACTCATGATAGTGGAATGGCTTTGTTCCATCAATGACCATTTTTTAAGGGGTGGATCCTAAGTTAAAGATTTAAAATAGATTCTTTTTCTCTTGTGCTGCCGCGCCTCATAGTATCTCCAGAAGTTCTGGACTTTTATGTTTTCTTCAAGCTCTGCATTTGATTCAGCGTATTCGATTTCTTTTTCTATGCAGTTTTTTGTCAGATCGGTCATGAAGAGCGCATTGACTCCCTTGCTCTGGTATTCCGGAAGAACCCCCACGAGTAAAATATCAATGCGGTTAGGGTTTTTCATGGCCTTTAATATATGGATAAACCCAAATGGCAGCAGTTTTCCCCTGGCTTTTTGAAAAGCCCGGGACAGGGAAGGCATCGAGATCTGAAAGGCAATGACTCTGTCACTGCTGTCAAGCACAACAGTGGTGTAATCCGGCTGAATGAAAGAGAAGTATTTTGTAACAAAGTGGTCGACCTGTTTTTTAGTCAGGGGCACGAAGCCAAAAAGAGGGCTGTAGGCGGCATTGGTGACATCAAATACCTGCTTTGCATAGGGAAGGAGGTCTTTTTTTGATTTAACTTTCAAAACTTTGAGCTTCTGTCTTTTTAGTATAATGTCACGGATCCTGAGGGCTTTTTCCGGGATTTCTTTAGGCGCTTTGACTTCATATTCGACATAGTCGGTTTCTTTTTTATAGCCTAAGTCTTCCAGATGTTCCGGATAATAGGAGTAGTTGTAAGCTGATGCAAAGGTGGGCAGTTCATCGAAACCATGGATCAGCATTCCCTGCTGTTCGAATGTGGAAAAACCCATGGGACCGATAAGTCCTTCCATGCCTTTTGACCGGGCCCACTCTTCAATATCCTGAATAAGGGCTTTGGAGACGTCTTTATCGTCAATAAAGTCAAACCAGCAGAATCTGGCCCACTTCTTTTTCCAGTACTCGAAAAACCGTTTGTTGATGATGCCCGCGATCCGTCCCACGATTTCGCCGTTTTTATAGGCCAGAACATATTTGGCTTCGCAGTGTTCAAAGGCCGGATTTTTATCGGGCCTGATTGTCTCGATCTCCCCTTTGATCAAAGGGGGGATCCAGTATTCATTGTTCTTATACAAAGAGAAAGGAAAAAGGACAAATTTTTTTATATCCTTGAGGTTTGCTGCCTCTTTAAGGACGATTGGCATGATTTGTTCTCCTCTCAAGAGCCTTGTCAGTCACTTATTATTCATGACCATTTTCTTCACATGTTTTTTGCATTTGGACATATTCCTCAGACTGTTCCCGTATATGGCCACTTTTTCAGCTTCCTTATTTCCTCCGCCGTGTTTGGACCCGAACTGAAGCAGGCCGCCTTCATTGGAGGCCACAAGTACTCTAATAAATTCATTGAGTTTATACTGGTCTTCGATGGGGATGCCTTTTTTTCTGGTGAGGAGTTTTTTCATCTGGGGCCTGTACTTCTCGTCCTTGAGAAGCTCTCCATATGGAAGATTGGGAGGCAGCCCCCCGGACATATCTTGAAGAATACGGATGGCTTCATGAAAATATTCACTGGAGATATATTTTCCCATGTTGGCAAAGATTGTATCAGGGAATATGGCTCCGCTTTCTGTTTCCTGGGCTGAATGCACAGCTGCCTGGGCCATTCCTCTTACGATGATAGAGGTTTTATAGATTTCAAAAATCTTTTCTGAGGTATTGCTCAGGAAATACTCTCCTTTGGTGCCGTTGTAATCGGAGATCAGCATGGCCGTTCCTGTCATGATATCGTAAATAGCGGGTTTGCAGGCTGTGTATGAGAACCGATGCAGGGAAGCGAAAAGATTGGCGAATGTGGCGGCAAATCTGTATTCTCCGCACATGAAGACCCTTTCCTTGGGAACAAAAACATGGTTGAAGATGATCATTCCCTCTTTATTCAGATATTTCAATCCATGACTCGGGCTGTATTCTCCGTGAAGCGACGTGACATCAGGCCCCAAAACATACCGTTCGACTCCCTTCGCATCCGCGGGCACAGCAAAAGCCACTGCAAAATCTTTATCCTTTTCTCCATACTGGAGGCCGGGAAGCGCGATGATCTCTTCGGTGTAAAGGCTCATGGTAATAGGGATCTTAACACCGCTGACATAGATCCCTTCGTCTGTTTCTTCCTCAATAAACACATTGCTGTGTTTTTCTTCCTGAAGGTGGGGAGGCAGGCTTCTGTCGCCTTTGGCATCCGTAACAGCGGCTGTGGGAGCGATATCATTGTCTTGAATATAACGAAGGTATTTTAAAAAGCGTTGGTGGTAATCGGTCTTGAATTTATTGCTTTTGTCAACCTGGTAGGTCCCGACATGGAGAGTGTGAAGAGCATCTCCGCCCACGCATCTTTGAGCGCAGAAGACTTCACTGGCCAGAGTTTTTATCATTTTTAATTTTTTTCTCAGGTCGCCTTTTGTCTGGGGGATATGATTGAAACGGTTGATTATTTTTCCGTTTATGGGCGACTGAACCGTCATGAAATCTTTGTATTTCGGATCTCTGGCTAACTCATAGCTCAAAGCCACCACATTGGCCCCTTTTTGAATGTCTTCATCTTCAAAAGGTTTTTCCAGCAGCCTGTCTTTAATGATATTAGGCTTCAATGCTTTGAGGGCATCCATGTATTCTTTTGGGGTTTTTAAACTTTCCTGGTTATCCATTTGATCTCCTTCTTAATAGATAAATGAAACATCTTTGTTGATGGTCAACGAACCTGGTATTCAGTCATATAAAATACTTAGAGATTTGAAAAATTCATATAAAAGCAGAACAGCAATGGAAAATACAATTGCTGTTTTTATGACTCCGGTACATTTTGACCAAACATCCAGCTTTACGCACTTACATTAAGAATGATATAGGAACGAAGCGCACTCTGTCAATGAATACAGTTTAATTACATGAAAATTCATGTGAGATTAGAAGTTAGAATGGATTTTAAAATTATGCTTGTATTTATTGACAGGCTTGACAGAATCCTCATATTCTCATAAATTGAAAGAGGAAAGGCAAAAAGGAAGGGAAATGGGAGTATCAAAAAAAATATTCTTCTTTGCGGCGTCTGCTTTCTTGTGTTTTCTCTTGTTCTCTCAGGAGATCACCCATGACGTCAAGGTCATAAACATTGAAGTACCGGTGAGAGTCTTTAAAGGGGATGAATTCGTGGATGACCTTACTCTGAAGGATTTTGAGATCTATGAGGACGGGGTCCTTCAAAAGGCAACCGCTGTGTATTTGATAAAAAAGAAAAGCGTGGAAAGAAAAGAGGAAAAAAGAAAATATACTCCTGAGGTCTCACGGAATTTTGTACTGCTTTTTATGATCACAAATTATTTGCCCAGAGTGGGCGACGCTCTTGATTATTTCTTCGAGAAGGTCATCCTTCCCGGTGACAGTCTGACGGTAATGACTCCCATGAAGGCATACAATTTAAATTCACAGGCTCTGCAGCTCCTGACCAAGGAAAAAGTATGTAAAGAGCTCAAAGAAAAATTGAGAAAAGACACGGTTATGGGCAACTGGGAATATCTGAGTATTTTAGAAGAGCTGAGGGGGACTTCTGTGGAAAATTACGGCTATTATCGGCTGCTTATGCAAAAACTGAATGAGCTGAGGCAACTAGATGAAAGAAAACTCCTTAATTTTGCGGATGATCTCAAAAAAACTCAGGGACAGAAGCAGGTTTTTCTGTTTTATCAGAAAGAAGTTCTTCCAAAATTGGACCAAAAAATATATCACATGCTCATGAGTATAAAGCAAAATGATATAAATTTCTTAATGAATCTTCAGGAACTTAATGATTATTCAACCCGGTATTTAACTTTTAACGTCGACAAGGTCAAGCAGGCCTTTTCAGATTCGTCCATTTCCATTCATTTTCTCTACGTCACTAAGGCTCCCGGTCTAGGGTTTATGGCTCATGATTCTACTAACATGATGAGATGGAGAGAGGCGTCTGAAGATGTGTTCAGTGCGTTTAGGGAAATGGCCCGTGCCACTGGAGGAACGACTGACAGCTCGGCAAATGCGGATTATTTATTTAAGAAAGCCGTAGAGGCTTCGGAGAATTATTATCTGGTCTATTATTCACCCAAAAACTACACGTCGGACGGAGAGTTCAAGACAATCAAAGTCAAAATCAAAGGAAAAAACTACAGGGCAACCCACCGGGCAGGCTATTTTTCCAACTGAGCCCTGCCGCTCAGAAATTCATAACCGCTGTACTCAACGGACAGATCTGCCTTAAGACAAAAATAATCAGAGGTGTTTGAATTTGGTCTTTCTCAGGTCCGGAAAGGCATAAACCCTGGCTTTTTTACCCTGGCTAAAGACGATGCCGCTTGGGAATATTTTATA